>JBNLCM010000062.1:0-19351 GCA_050303815.1 Rhodocyclaceae bacterium | reverse complement strand
GCATTGGCACCGGCCAGAGCGAGGCGCTCGCGGTTCAGCTGCAGGCGCAGCTCGCGCCGCCCCGGCGTGTCGTCGTCGCTGATGTTGCGCACCCCTTCGACCCTTTGGAGCGCGGCCCGCAGGTCATCTGCTGCGGCACGCCGCTGGGCGTAGTCGTCGGCCTTGACCTTGACGCTGATCGGGCGCGACACGGGTGGCCCTCCCTTCAGTTCGAGAAAGCTGACCGTGCCTTCGCTGCCGATTGCCTCGAGCGGCACGGTCAGCGCCTCGATGATCTCGCCGGTCTCGCGCATGTCCCCGGAGCGGGGCTGCAGGGAGACCAGGACCTGGCCGTAGTGGTCGCCGTAAAGGGGCTCGGTCTCTGTGAACTTGAGCCCAGCGAAGGCCGTCACCGAGCGCGTCTCGCCATCCGCCAGGGAGGATCGCACCACCCGCGCCACCTGCTCGGATGCGTCCAGAGTCCGCTCAAGCACGACGCCGGCCGGCATGTCGACGTTGATGTAGAAGATGCGGAACGAATCGAAGGCGAAGAACTGCATCTTGACCAGTCCGCCAGCGATGGCGCCAACCGCACCGATAACGAGCAGGACCGATGCCAGCAGCGCGGTCCGCGGCCAGCGCATCACGCGCAGCAAGACTTGGGAATAGATGATCCGCAGGCGGTGGGTGAGGCGCGCGCGACGCTGCTGCCCCCGCCCCTGCGTCGGCCTGCTGCGCGGGCGGATGGCCAGCACGTGCACGGGCAGCATCCAGAAGGCCTCGAGCAGGCTCACCGCCAGCGCGACGGTGACCACGAAGGGCACCACGAACATGAACTTGCCGAGAATGCCCGGCAGCAGCATCAGCGGCAGGAAGGCCGCCATTGTGGTCAGGACCGAGCTGGTCACCGGTATCCAGACCTCCCGCACCCCCTCGACCACCGCCTCGGCCGGCGGCTCGCCCCGGCTGAGGCGGTAGTGGATGGACTCGACCACGACCACTGCGTCGTCCACCAGCATCCCCAGCGCGATCACGATGCCGAGCAGCACGGTCAGGTTGAGCGTGGAGCCAATCGTGCCGGCCATCAGAAAGGTGCCGGCCAGAGAGAACGGCACGCCGATGCCGACCAGCAGGGCCAGACGCGGCCCGAGGAACAGCCAGCAGGCCAGCAGCACCGCGAGCAGGCCAAGCAGCGCGTTCGACTCCATGATCGAGATCGCGTTGCGGGTCATGTAGGTTTGGTCGTCGAGCATCGTCAGGCGGAGGCCCTGGGTTGCCAGCAGCGGCGCCTGGGTCGCAGCAAACGTGTTCAGCGTCTCCACCAGTCCCAGCGTGTTGGCACGCGCCTGCTTGGTGATCGACAGCATCACTGTCGGCTCGTCGTTGTAGCTGACGAGCTGGCTGGAGCGCTCGTGCCCGCGCGACACCTCCGCCACCTCGCCCAGCGCGACGCGACCCGACGCGGTGATGATCGGCGCGGCGGCCAGGGCCTGGGGGTCCGCGGTCTTGCCCTCGAGGCGCACCAGCCACTCCTCGTCCTGGACCCGGATGCGACCGGCCAGCGTGTTCCTGAACCAGGCGGATACCGCGTCGGAGACCCTGTCCGGCGACAGGCCGCGGGCATCGAGCGCCGCAGGATCGAATTCGACATGCAGCTCGGCGTCGTCGAGCCCCGCCGCGATCACCTGGTCGACGCCGGGCAGTCGCTCGAGGTCCTTCTTGATCCGGAAGGCCGCGCGACGCAGGTTCTCGCCCCCCGCGGGCCCGTGAAGGGCGAGCACCGCAGTGGGGAATCCGTTGGACGAGGTGATCTCGATGATCTGGGGATCGTCGGCCTCGTTCGGCAGCTCGTCGGCCGCCTTGTTCTGGATCTCGCGACGCAGGTCGTTGATGCGCTTGTCGAACTGGGCATCACTGATCTCGTTGAAGCGGACGAGGATTGACGACACCGACTCGCGGCTGCTCGACGAGACGAACTTGATGTCCTTGACCTGGGCGATCGCATCCTCAAGGGGTGACGTCACCTCGCGCTCGACGTCCGCGGCCGACGCACCGGGCAGGATGGTGAGGATGTTCACCCAGTTGAAGTTGATCTCCGGGTCCTGCGCACGCGGCATCGTCAGGTAGCTGCTCAGCCCGCCCAGCAGCACCAGGACGAAGGCAATGTTCGCCAGCGGGTGGTTGTCGAGCAGGCGCCGGTAGACGCTCATGGCGCCGCCCGGGCGTCGAGCCCGATGCCCAGCCGCCCCTCGTCAACGATCGGCGTATCCGCCGGCCAGTCCACTCTGGCGGGACGCCCCGCCTGGGCGCCGGCGAGCGGCCGGAACACCGGCTGCCCCTGCTCGACCACGAAAGCCCCGAGGCGGCCGTCGCGGGTCTGGAGGTACTCGGGCGGCAGGTGCGCGCGGCCGGACTGCCAGCGCAATTCGCCCGCCAGGCCCGGCGCGAGGGCCGAGTCGGCCACGAGCACCACCTCGCGCGTCTGGCTGGCGGCGTCGACCAGCGCCGAGACGCGGCGGATTGTCAGGGGCACCTCCCGGCCGCCGGCCGCCATGACCGGCGCCGCGGCGCCCTGCAGGGCATCGAGCTGGCCGAGCGGCACGCTCGCGCGGATCTCCGCGTCGCCGGCAGCGGACAGGACGACCAAGGCCGTCCCCGGCGCCGCCAGTTCGCCGACGCTCGCCAGGCGCTCGCGCACGACGCCGGCAAACGGCGCCCGGATCGTCGTCCTTTCGTGCGCCAGTCGGGCAGCCGCCAGCGACTGGACACTCGCGTCGCGCTCGGCCTGCAATACGTCAAGCTCGGTCCGCTGGACCTTCAGCGCGTCTTCACTCACAAAGCGCTCGCCGGCCAGGCGCTCGGCCCGTTCGAGCTGTGAACGGGCCAGCCGGATCCGGTTGTCGACCAGCGACAGGGCTGCCTCGGCGCGGCGTACCTCGATCCGGTGGGAGCGGTCATCGAGCCGGGCAAGCGCGTCGCCCTTGGCAATCGGCTGTCCGACCCGGGCATCGAGCGCCACGATGCGCCCGGCCACCTCGGCCGAGATGCGTGCCTCCTCCCGCGGCTCGACGCGAGCCGGCACGCTGAAACCCGGATAGACGGCGATCTGGCCCAGGGGCCGACTGGTCCAGTCAGCCGCGACCGATGCGGCAGCCACCAGTCCCAGCGCGAGCCCGACCCACCAGCGGGCCCACCTCACCGCTCCGCCCCCAGGCCCGGCAACGGCTCGGCCGGCGGCGGCGCCCAGCCCCCCCGCGGCACGATCTTGGCCGGATCCGCGTCATCGATATAGTGAGGCGACATGATCTGGACACCATACTCGTTGAAGACGTCCTGAATGTTTCCGTTCAGGGCACTGATCAGGTCCGGTCGCGCCCCCGGCTCGCGGGGAATCGAGCGACACACCAGCCGGTACTCGGCGTAGAAATCCGACAGGGCCGTCTGATGCACGACCGGCTTGGGATTGAGCGCGATACCGCGGGTCCGGCCGGCCGCCTCGAGCAGCATCGCATGGACCTGGCGCCATGGCGTGTCGTATCCGATCGTCACCGCGCTGTCCACCAGATAGCCGTCGCCCTCGACGCTGCGCGAACGGTTGCGCGTCACGTTGCCCAGCACGAGCGAGTTGGGGACCGACAGTTCCTCGCCAATGCCTGTCCGGATGCGCGTCGAGAAGATGCCCAGTTCCATCACGCGTCCTTCGGCGTCGCCGACCGCCACGTAGTCGCCAACCCGCAGGGTGCGCGTGTACATCAGGATCAGGCCGCTGGCCGCCTGGCCGACGATGCTTGACGCACCGAGGGAGATCATCAGGCCGACCAGCACCGACAGGCCCCGGAAGGCTTCGGTCTGCGCGCCCGGCAGGTAGGGATAGGCCATCGCGACCGCGAACAGCCAGATCGCCACGGAAACAAGACGGCGCGTCGGACGGATGGAATCCTCGTCCAGCCAGCGCACGTTGACCACGCCGCGCTCGAGGCGGTCGAAGAAGGCCTTCGACAGATCGACGCAGATCTTCGCCAGCAGCAGGATCAGGAAGGCCACGACCAGATTCGGGATGCCACTGGCGATGCCGCCGAACACATGGGCCAGGATGCCGAACAGGAAGCCGTGCAGGCCATCGCCCCACGAGCGCGTGTAGGGGAACTGCTCGAGCCCGATGCTGAGCCACTCGTAGACCACCAGCAGGACGGCCAGCCAGTAGCAGGTCGTGACGAGCTTGCGCACCATGCCGATGACACGCTCGCGCTGGACGAGGGCTTCGCCGCCAATGGTCAGGCTCTCCGCCTTCGCGCTGGCCGCGCGGGCCAGCCGCACGGCAACCCAGCTGCGTCCGCGGCGAAGCACCCAGAGCAGGAAGATGGCCAGCAGGCTGATGGCCACGGCCATGGCGAGGCCCTGCAGCATGCCCGGCAGCCCCCCGCTCGACCGGGCCGACTCCAGCACCGATCGCACCTGCGCGACGACGGAATCGGCCGTCTCTTCGATCGACTCGCCCGGGGCCGCATCCTCGTCGAGCAACAGGAGGGCCATCACGCCATCGATCAGCACGACCTGCCCCTGGGGAATTGCGCGACGCGTCACGACGTTCGGGCCACTCCGTCCCGACAGGCGCTCGAGTTCGGCCGCTGCCCGCTCGGCCCGCTCCGCGGGCGTCAGCCCGAGCATCGCAGCCCGAAGGGTGGCGACCTTGCGGTAGTGCAGATAGACGGGCGCCGGGTCGGTCGCGCTCGGCAACGGCGAGGACGGCTCGGCCCACGCGGGTGCGATGACGCCCAACAGAACCAGCCCCAGCAGCCCCGCCCGTAGCCAGGCCACCCCCATCGCGAACCCCATCGTCACGCCTCGATTCCCCTCCGCTTGCCCAGAACGCATTGTGCATGAGACGGGGCGCCGCTGCAGGCCGCGGAAACCATCAAAACGGCATCAAGTTCGCGATCGGGCTGCCGCTACTAGAAGTAACGGAATTACACACTCCTCGAAGCAAGAGGCCCGTCATGAAGCGCCTTTCAGACACACCCGTCTGGCTGCGGCTAACCGCCGCGATCTGGGTCCTGCTGATCATCGTCTGGGCCAGTTTCATCGCCTGGGAGACACGCGTCAGCCGCGACATCGCCATCGAGCAATCCCGTCTCTTCGCCACGACGATCAACGACATGACCATGGCTGGCCTGACCGGCATGATGATCAACGGGACCATCGCCAATCGCGCCGTCTTCCTTGACCAGATCGAACAGCTCGACGCCTTGCAGGAGCTGCGCGTGCTGCGTGGCGAAGCGGTCTCGGAGACCTACGGCCGCCCCGACAACGAGGCGGAGCCGGACCCCCAGGAAGCCGGGGTCCTCGCCTCGGGCAAGCCCTACACGTCCGTCGAGCCCTCGGCCAGCGGCGGCCAGCAGCTGCGGGTCATCCTGCCCACCCTGGCGAGCGAGAACTACCTCGGCAAGAACTGCCTGATGTGTCATCCCGTTGCGGCCGGCACGCCCCTGGGCGCTGTCAGCATGCGCATATCGCTCGATCAGGTGGATGCCTCTGTCGCCCGCTTCCGCAATACCAGCGCCCTGTTCGCCCTGCTCGCCTCCGCCCCGGTGATCCTGATCGTGTTCCTGTTCGTACGCCGCTTCGTCACGACCCCATTGGGGCGGATGTCGTCGGGGCTGCAGGACCTCGCCCGCGGCGAGGGCGATCTGACACGACGGCTCGACGTCACCAGCGATGACGAGATCGGGCAGGCCGGAAGCCTCTTCAACCAGATGCTCGGTACGATCGCGACCCTCGTGCGCGAGGTGAGCACCTCGGCCCGGGACGTGACCGGCGCCGCCACGGCACTGGCGCAGGACGCCGGTCGGGTCGCCGACAGCTCGTCCCGCCAGTACGAGCGCTCCAGCGAGGCAGATGACAGCGTGGCGCGCCTGGCCGAAAGCGTGGCTGCGGTGGCCGAACATGCGGCCGCCGTGAGCGCGCTGTCCCGCGAGAGCGAAGCCCGCACCGACGAGGGACGGACTCACCTGGCCAACCTGACACGCGATGTCGGCGAGGTCGCGGCATCGGTCCAGCAGATCGGCGAATCGGTGCGGGGCTTCGTCGAGTCCGCCAAGCAGATCTCGGACATGACCCAGGAGGTCCGCGAGATTGCCGACCAGACCAACCTGCTCGCTCTCAACGCGGCCATCGAGGCGGCGCGGGCGGGCGAACACGGACGCGGCTTCGCGATCGTGGCGGACGAAGTACGCAAGCTGGCCGAGAAATCGACCCGCTCGGCGGCCGAGATCGATGCGATCACCCGCTCGATCAGCGAGAAGTCCGACGCGGTCGGTGCGTCGCTCGAGAAGGGGGACAAGCACCTCCAGGAGAGCCGGGTCGCCGCGCACGACGTCGCGGCCGTGCTCGACGAAGCGGCGCGCGCTGCCGCCGAGGTCCGCCAGGGGCTCGAGCGGATCAATGCGGAGACGCTCCAGCAGAACGAGCATGGCCACGCGGTGAAGGAAGGCATCTCTGCGATTGCCAGGATGGCGAGCGAGAACCAGTCGGCCGTAACGCGGGCAGTCACCGCCGCCCGCTCCCTCGAATCCCTCGCCCAGCGCCTGCAGGAATCGGTCTCCCGCTTCCGTACCTGACGCGCGGGCGCCTCAGAGCGGCAGTTCGACCGTCACCATCAGCCCGCCACCGTCCCGGTTGCGGGCGCCGACCTCGCCGCCATGGGCCGCGACCGCGCGGCGGGTGATCGCCAGGCCCAGCCCGAATCCTTCGGCGGCCGCATGGTCGCTGCGGAAGAAGGGCTCAAAGATGGCCTCGAGCTCGTCCGCCGGGACGCCAGGTCCGCGATCGGACACCATCAGCCGGAAGCGCCCATCGACGATCCGGGCGTCGACCTCGACGCACCCGCCCGGCGGCGAGAACTTGACGGCATTGCGCACCACGTTCTCGAATGCGCGCTGCAAGCGTGCCCCATCGGCCAGCAAAGGCGCCTCGCCATCGCCCGCGAACCTGAGGGAGCGGCCGCTCACCTCGGCCTCGAACGCGGCATCTTCCGCCACGCCGGCGGCCAGGTCGAAGAGGTCGAGGGCCTCGCGGGGCGACTCGCTGGTGCCCGCATCAAGGCGGGCAAGCGTCAGCAATTCGCCGACCAGGCGGTCCAGCCGGACGGCCTCGCGTTCGACCCGCTCCATCAGCTCCGCACCCCGATCAGGCGTCTGGCGCGCCAGGCCGATCGCCGCCTGCAGGCGGGCGAGCGGCGAACGCAGCTCGTGGGAGACATCGTGCAGAAGTCGCCGCTGGGACACCACGAGCGCCTCGAGCCGGTGCGCCATGTGGTCGAAATCCTGCCCCAGATCAGAGATCTCGTCGCGCCACGCACCCATGCGGGCCCCGACGCGGGTATCCAGTCGCCCCTCGGCCAGCGACCCCAGGGCCCCCCGCAGCTGTCGCACCGGCCGGGCCAGGTACCAGGCCATCAGGCCACTGAAGGCCAGGCTCGCGAGCAGGCCTGACAGCAGGGGCAGCCAGGGCGAGGGCCGGTCACGCTCGCCCTGTCCGCGCGGATGACGGGGCGGCGCAATGCTGAGCAGTTCGTAGGGCACGCCGTCGGGCGCCGTGACGGCAAGCCGGTTCACCTCCAGCCCGCGCGCCGCCAGCGCCTCGGCCGGAGGCAGGGGCTGGCCCCGCAGTTCACGCCCGCGCCCGTCAAAGAGCAGGATGCGGCTGCGGCGGCCTCGCGCCTCCCATTCGTCGATCAGGGCGATCGCGGCGGGCGCCCCCCCATGGCGGATGACCGAGCCGAAGGTCTCGAGGACGAAACCGGCCCCGCGCACGACCTCGCCCGGCTCCTCCGCATCCACCTGCTTGTACAGCCAGACGGCGGCGCCGACGCCCGCCGCGGCGAGCACCAGGCTGAGCCAGAAGGCGAGGAACATCTTCCAGAACAGGCGCCCCATGGCGGCTTAGACCTTGACCAGCTGGTAGCCCTGGCCACGCACAGTCTGGATCCAGGACTGCCCGTCCGGCCGCGGGCCGAGCTTGTGACGGATGCTGCTGATGTGCACATCGATGCTGCGGTCGAAGCGCGCCAGCGGTCGCCCCAGACCGGACTCGGACAGCTCGCCCTTGCTGACGACATGCCCGGCCCGTCGGGCCAGCAGTTCGAGCAGGTTGTACTCCGTGCTCGTCAGCTCGAGCGGTGTGTCCTGCCACTGGGCCTCGCGCCGCTCCGGCCACATCGTGAGCGGGCCGGCCTGGACCGGGCCGATCTCTTCGGACGCGGCCTCGCCCCCGCCGCTGCGCCGCAGGATGGCGCGGATGCGAGCCACCAGCTCTCGTGGCGTGCAGGGTTTAGGCACATAGTCGTCCGCCCCGAGCTCGAGCCCGACGATGCGGTCCACATCGTCGCCACGCGCGGTCAGCATGATGACCGGCATGCGGCTGCTCTGGCGGATTCGCCGCAGCGTCTCCACGCCATTCAGCCGCGGCATCATCACGTCGAGGACGGCGATCGCGAAGTCGCCCTCGAGCGCCGCGGCCACGCCCGCCTCGCCGTCGTGGACGGCATGGGTCTCGAATCCTTCCTGCTCCAGATATTCACGGATCATCGACACCAGTTCGACGTCATCATCCACCAGCAGCACCTTGCTCACCGGTTGTCCTCCTTCAGCCTGTCCGATGAAGTCCGCCCATGATAAGTAGGGTTCGCGGGCACCCATGGGCTTTTTCGACTCTTTACGCCCCTTTACATCTGGCTGACCGAGCTTAACGGGTCGCGCGCAAACAATGGGGTGGTCGCCACGCCGGAGCCACCGCCATGTCCCACCCGATCCGATCGCTGCTCTGCACTGCCCTGGCCGCCAGCCTTGCCGCCGCCCTGCCGGCCGGCGCGATCGGACAGCTGCCTGACCTCGGCGACCCGGCGACCGGCACGCTCAGCCGGCAGCAGGAGAAGGCGCTGGGCGCGCGCAGCATGGCTCAGCTGCGGGCGGCCGGCGGCGTGCTCGACGACCCCGAGATCAATGCCTACCTGCAGCAGCTCGGCAGCCGGCTGGCCGCCAGCGATCCGGCAACGGCCGGCCAGCCCTTCGAGTTCTTCGCCGTCCCGGACGATTCGATCAATGCCTTCGCCATGCCGGGCGGCCACGTCGGCGTCCACCTCGGGCTGCTGCTGGCCACCGGCAGCGAATCCGAACTCGCCGCGGTGATCGCGCACGAGATCAGCCACGTCTCGCAGCGTCACATCGCGCGCGGCCTGGAGGCCGCGAGCGGCAGCCAGATGGCCTCGGTCGCCGCCCTGCTGGCCGGCATCGTGGCGGCCGCCAGCGGACAGGGCCAGGTGGCCAGCGCCGCCATCGCCGGCGCGACCGCGGGCCATCTTCAGAGCCAGCTCAACTACAGCCGGGAGCACGAGCGCGAAGCCGACCGGATCGGATTCGCGCTGCTCGTCCGCGCCGGCTTCGATCCTGCCGCCATGCCGGCCTTCTTCCGCCGCATGCAACAGCTGACGGCCACCCAGGATTCCACCACACCGGCCTATCTGCGCAGCCACCCGCTGACCACCGACCGGATCGCCGACGCCGAGGACCGCGCCCTCGCTGCCCGCTACCGGCAGGTCGAGGACTCGGACGACTTCCGCCTGGTCCAGGCGCTGGTGCGCTCGTACCGGGGCGAGCCCGAGCAGGCCATCGCCGACCTCGCCGCCCGTGTGCGCTCGGCCGACGCGGCGCGCCAGCCCGCCGCACGCTATGGACTGGCCGCCGCCCGCTTGCGGGCGCGCGATCCCGCCGGAGCCCTTGCCGGCGTGATCGCACTGGACGCGAGCGGTTTCCGCCACCCGATGATCGACGCCCTCGCCGGGCAGGTGCTGATGCAGGCCGGCCAGCTCGACGCGGCCGTGGCCCGCTACCGGGAAGGCCTCGAACGCTTTCCGGCGCATCGACAGCTGGTGGAGGACTATCCGCGTGCCCTCCTGCGCGCCGGCCGTCACGCCGAGGCCGCGCGTTTCGTCGAAGGACGGATCGCGGCCGGTCGTGCCGACGTGCCCTTGCGCCTGCTGGCCGCCGAGGCCAACGCGGGCCTCGGTCGCCCCCTCCACTCCCACTACCACCAGGGCGAGGCCTATGCCGCCATGGGCAACCTCCCCGCCGCCATCGAGCAGTTGCAGATCGCGCTCAAGAGCCGCGGCGGGGACGACATCACGCGGCAGATCGCGGAGAGCCGCCTGCGCACCCTGCGCGACACCCTCCGACTGCAGCGCGGCACGCCGGAGGAAGCCCCCCGCGCCGGACTTGCTTACCGCTCTTTACCGCCCTTTACCCGCCCCTAACCGCACTTCACGGGCCACGGGGGGACACTGCAGTTGTCCGGCTACACCCGGAAACAGCAAAGAGACCGAAAGGAGAACATCATGAAAACCCGTCATCGAATCATCGTCGGAGTGCTCGCCGCGTCGTCCCTGGCTCTCGCCGCCCCCTTTGTCGCCCACGCCAATCCCTTTGGCGGTGATGGCGCCCGCGCCTGCGCCTCGGATGGGCGCCACGGCATGCTCATGCATGGCGGCATGGGCCGCCACGGTGGCCGCCACGGCGGTGAGATGGGCATGCGGGGCGACGGCATGGCCATCCACGGCCTGCTGCGCGGCATCGACCTGACCGAAGCCCAGCGCGACCAGCTGTTTGAGCTGCGTCATGCCCAGGCGCCCGAGATGCGCGCCAAATGGAAGGCAGCGCGTTCGGCGCGCGAAGCCCTTCGCGCCCTGCCCTTCTCCGGCGAGTACACCGACGCAAAGGCCCAGACCCTGTCGCAGCAGGCAGCCCAGGCCATGGCAGAAATCGGCGCGATGCGCGCCCGCCTCGAGGCGGACGTGTATGCGTTGCTGACCGACGAACAGCGCGAGGCGGTCAAGGCCCGCCAGGCTGCACGCGGCCGGACACCGGCTGACGGCGGGGCCGGGCCGCAACGCTTCGCTCCGCCGCTGGGCTGAGCTGAGCATCAGCCGGTCCGCACAACCCGCGTACCGCATGAACAGGAGGACGAACCATGACCCATGACGCGACTGGCAGGACCCCGAGGCTGCGCCTCATCGCCACCGGCCTCGCGGGCGTTCTCCTGCTTGGCGCCTGCGCCACGCCTCCGTCGGCCCGGCGCTATCCGGTCCGCGCGCCGGCAGTCGCCAGCCCGCCGCCCCCGCCGGCCATCTATCCGGCGCGGGGACAGAGCGAGCGGCAGCTGGCACGCGACCGTTTCGAGTGCTACCAGTGGGCCACCCGCGAAAGCGGGTTCGACCCGGCCAGGGCGATCGCGACGGCACCGCAACCGTCGGTCCGGGTCGAACCCGACCCGCCGTCGGGCGTCGGCACGGCCACCGGCGTTCTCGCCGGTGCGGCCATCGGCGCAGCGGTTTCCAACTCCCGCCACAACGCGGAAGGTGCCGCAGTGGGCGCCCTGCTGGGCGGCATCGTCGGCGCGGCATCGGACTCCGCCCGATCCGCCCAGGCGGCCCAGATCGAGCGGGATCTCAACCGGCAGTCTGCCAGCCAGGCCATGCTCGACGCGCGCGGCTCCGCCTACCAGCGAGCCTTCAGCGCATGCCTCGAAGGCCGCGGATACACCGTCAGATAAGGAGGCACCGATCATGATGCTTCGACTCCGGATTGCCCAGGCGGTCCTGATCGCCGCCACGGCGGGGCTGATGATGCCCGCCCACGCCAAGGGGGATCGCAGCGACGTTCCACACTGGAAATGGGACTTCGACGCCGGCGAAATGCGGCAGGTCACCCCAGACAGCTCGAATCGGGACGAGCGCAAGCCCCGGCCCGAGACGCGCAGGGGCGAGCGGCCGTCGCCCAAGCCGGTCTTCGGCACGGGCCCTGATCGGGAACGCGATCGCAACGCCGATCGGCGAGACCGCAATCGCGGTCGCGATCGCCAGCACGCCGACGAGGACCGCCGCGAGCGTTCGCGGGACCGCTACGAGCGCCCCCGCGGCGAGACGCGCGTCGACTATCGCAGTGATCATCGACATCGAGTCGACAGCCGCCGCCACCGGGCACCACACGTCGGCGTCGTCGTCCCCAGTCTGCCCTGGGGCTACCGCGAGATCCGCCACCACCGGCACAACTACTTCTTCGCCGATGGCTACTGGTTCGAACCATGGGGCAGCAGCTACGTGCGCGTTGGTGCGCCGGTCGGCATCGTCGTGTCGGCACTCCCGGCCGGCTATGTCTCGCTGACCCTGGGCAATTCCCTGTACTACCGCTATGCCGACACCTGGTATCGCCCCCATACCGAAGGCTACGTGGTGGTCGATGCGCCGCCAGGCGCTCCCACGGCGGCATTGGACGAGGCCGACGACGACACGCTCTTTGCCTACCCGAACCGGAATCAGAGTGAAGCCCAGCAGGCAGAGGATCGGTTCGAATGCCATGAGTGGGCCGTCAATCAGACAGGCTACGACCCCTCCCGAACCTCGCCGGCCGGTTCCACGGCAGCGAGTCTGCGCAGGCGGCCGGACTATCTGCGGGCCATGACCGCCTGCCTCGAAGGGCGCGGCTACACGGTACGATAGCCTCTCGCCATCCGCGGGGGACAGGAAGATGCCGCCCAGGCTGAACATCGTGGGCTGCGGCCGTGTCGGTCGCAGCCTTGGAAGATTGTGGCGACGCGCAGGCACCGTGACCATCGGAGCGCTGCATGGGCGCAGCGAATCGTCCATGGAGGCCGCCCGACGCTTCATTGGCGCGGGGTTCGTCGGCCCGGGGCTGGACGTCCTGCCGCCAGCCGAGGTCTGGCTTGTGGCCACGCCGGACGGCGCGATCGCCGACGTGGCACGCGCCCTGGCCGACAGCGGCCGGATCCGCCCGGGAGATCTCGCTTTCCACTGCAGCGGGGCGCGCGCCCACGACCTGCTCGACCCGCTGGTCGCCCATGGCGCCGTGACCGCCAGCGCCCATCCGGTCCTGAGCTTCGCCTCGCCAGAGGCCGCCTGCGAGCGGTTCGAGGGCACGTTCGTCGGCCTTGAGGGCCACCCGGTGGCGGTGGACGGGCTGCGCCGGCAATTCAATGCCATTGGTGCCCGCTGTTTCTCCATCGAACCGGACGCCAAGCTCCTCTATCACGGCGGCTCGGTATTCGCGTCCAACTTCACGGTCGTGCTCCTCGACCTCGCTCTGCAGGCCTACCAGGCGGCCGGTGTCGACGCGGAGACGGCCCGCGCCCTGATGACACCTCTGGTCCGGGGTGCGCTCGAGAACGCTCTCGCACTGGGGCCCGCGGCGGCCTTGTCCGGCCCGGCCGCGCGAGGCGAGACCGCGACCCTCCGCGACCAGCAGGCGGCGGTATCCGCCTGGCATGAAACGGCCGGTGAAGCCTATGAGGTCCTGACGCGCCTGGCCCTCGGACTAGCACGGAAGAAATCTCCGTAAAACCCCGTGGCATAAAGGTTTGCGGGATTTCGCCGCTATGTCTTGAGGGCGCAATTGGCGCCCGTCCCGACCTATTCGGAATGGCACCCCGCTCCCTCTCGCCCCGCGTCTATCGAGCAACGGTCCTCGCCGCCTGGCTCGTCATAGGCTGCATCACGGCCCTTCTGGGCACGCTCGAGATCGGGCGCCTCGAAAGGGAAGCCATGGATGTTGCGCGCGAGCGTGGCGCGACGCTCTTCCGTCTGATCGAGACCACGCGCGAATGGAACGCCCGGCATGGCGGCGTCTATGTGCCCATCGGCCCCAATGCGGAACCCAACCCCTATCTGAAGGTACCGCATCGCGACGTCCTGACCACGGACGGGCTCGCGCTGACGCTGATCAATCCGGCGTACATGACGCGCCAGATCGCGGAGATCGCCGCCCATCGGGAAGGGGCCCGGATCCACATCACCAGCCTCAAGCCGATCCGCCCCGCGAACGTGGCCGAGCCCTGGGAACAGGCCGCGCTGCAGGAATTCGAGTCCGGTGGCGCCAGGCACTACATCGACAGCGTCCAGGTCGGCGGCACGCCTTACTACCGCTACATGGCGCCGCTCTTGGTCGACGACGTCTGCCTGTATTGCCATGAGGCGCAGGGCTACAAGCTGGGCGACATCCGTGGCGGCATCAGCATCACGATGCCTTCACACCAGGCTGCCAGAAGCCTGCTGGAGAGCCAGCGCAGTACCGCGGCGGTGGGCCTCGTAGCCTTCCTGATGCTCGGCGGGCTGTCGCACCTCGTGCTGCACCGACACCAGCTGATGTTGCGCAGGCTGTCGATGCTGGCGGTCAACCAGGAAGCGGAAATCCGCCTGCGGACCTCTGAACTGGCCCGCGAGCGGGAGCGCTACCAGTTGATGGCCGAGATGGCCTCCGACTGGTTCTGGGAGCAGGATGCCGACTACCGTTTCTGCGCCTTCTCGGGCGACCACTACAGAAAGGGGGGGCTGCCGCTGGATCGCCTGATGGGCAGGACGCGCTGGGAGATCCCGCTGACGGGCGTCAGCCCGGAGGAACTGGCGCACCACCGCGCCGTGGTCGAGGCCCATCGGGCCTTCGAAGGCTTCGAGTACCAGATCCTGAACTGCAACGACGAGATGCGCTGGTATTCGATATCGGGTCGCCCGCTGTTCGATGAGACAGGCGCGTTCCGCGGCTACATTGGCACCGGCATCGACATCACCGAGCGCAAGCGCCGCGAGCAGATGCTGCACACCCTGACCGAAGATACGGCGACGGTCTTCGGCCATCGCTTCTTCTCCACGCTCGCAACAAGCCTGCGCCGCCTGATGGGCGCCCGATACTGCATCATCAGCCGCATCTCCGAGAACGGCTCGATGGCCCGCGTCGTCGAACTCAGCGATGCCTGCAGCGAGCACGCGCTGTCCGAATACCCGATCACGGCGTCGCCGTGTGGCTGGGTGCTCGAGGGCGATATCTGTGTCTTCCCGGAGAGCGCCGACGAGGCCTTCCCCAACGCCGCGTTGCTGAAGGCCCTGGGCGCCACCAGCTACATCGGCGTTCCGATCGGCGCCGGGACGCGCCCGCTGGGCGTTGTCGCGGTGCTCGATCCGGCGCCCATGCGCCTCGAGCGCGACCTGACGGAGCTGATGAAGACCTTCGCGGCCCGTGCCGCGCTCGAGTTCGAGCGGATCGATGCCGAGGAGGCCCTGCGCGAGAGCGCCCGCATGCTGAATCTCGCGGAGCAGATGGCCCACGTGGGCAGCTGGCAACTCGACTTCACGGACCGTTCCCTGCTCTGGTCGGAAGAGACATACCGGATCTTCGAACTCGACCGGCGCGGCTTCGACTGCACCGAAGAGAACTACATCGCCCGGATCCACCCGGTGGATCGCCCGCTGGTGCGCCAGGCATTCGAGTCGGCGACCTGCAACGGGACGCCCTTCGAGATCGAACACCGCATCGTCACCCCGGCGGGCAAGATCAAGACCGTCCTGCAGCGCGGCGAGGTCCGCTGCGGACTCGAGGGCATGCCCGCAACGGCGCAAGGCATGATTCAGGACATCAGCGAGCGCAGGGCTGCCGAGGCCAAGCTGGCGCTGGCCGCCAGCGTGTTCTCCGCGACCCACGACGGGGTGCTGATCACCGACACGGCGGGGAACATCATCGACGCCAATCCGTCCCTGTGCCGGTTGAGCGGATTCGAGTACCGGGACCTGATCGGCCACAATCCGCGCGTGTTCCGGTCCCGCAAGCAGGATGCCGGCTTCTATCGGCAGATGTGGCAGGCGCTGTCCGAGCGTGGCCACTGGGACGGCGAGCTGTGGAACCGCCGCAAGGACGGCACCGAAGTGCCCGAGCGCCTGAGCGTCTCGGCGGTGCTGGACGATGCGGGCAACGTCACCCACTTCATCGGCGTCTATACCGACATCTCGGCCCTCAAGGCCCACCAGAAGGAACTCGAGCGGCAGGCCCTCCACGACGCGCTGACCGGTCTCCCCAACCGGCGCCTCCTGATCGACCGGCTCCACCAGTCGCTCGCCCAGGCGCGCCGGTCGTCCGGACAGGTGGCGGTCGCCTTCGCGGACCTGGACGGATTCAAGGCCGTCAACGACCGGCTCGGCCACGAGGCGGGCGACGACCTGCTCGTGACGATCGGGCAGCGCATGCAGGCGTCGATTCGCGAGGGCGACACCGTGGCGCGCCTGGGCGGGGACGAGTTCGTGCTGCTGCTCGTCGGGCTCGGCTCGACCGGGGAGGTGGCCGGCACCCTCGAGCGGATTCTCGACGAGGTCGCCAAGCCGATCCCCCTGCGCGGCGACATCGCCCGCGTCGGCGCCAGCATCGGTGTCGCCCTGTATCCCGAAGATGGTGACGACGCCGAGTCCCTGTTGCAACATGCGGACATGGCCATGTACGAGGCCAAGCACGCGGGGCGCCATCGCTACCGCATGTACCGTGGCTGCAAGGAGCGCTAATGGACATACGCGAAGCCATTCGCCGACATCTCGAGTGGAAGGTGAGGCTCGAATGGATGCTGTGCGGCCACCAGCCGCTGGACGCGGCGGGGCTATCCCGGCACGACCAGTGCGAGCTGGGCGGCTGGCTGGCGGGCGAAGCTGCGACACGCTACGGTGGCGATCCGTCCCTCACGAAGGCCATCGACGCGCACCACCGCTTCCATGAGATCTGCGGCGCGATCGCCGGCGCCATCGAATCCGGGGAACGCGATCGAGCCGTCAGCCTGCTCACCCCGGGCGGGGCCTTCACCCAGGCCTCGTGGGCCATTGTCGAGGCACTTGACGAACTGGCCCGCCGCGCCGGCACGACGCACCGCTAGGGTCTGGCGCCCCGGCTGCCCGCCGTGCGCTGGCCGCCCGTCAGAGCCCATGATCCGGCACGGCGCGCCCGGCGACGTCCCACACCAATGGCTCAGGCCGCCGCCATTTCGCTCGCGAGACCGCTGATGGTCGACACCTGACCAAGCACCCGGTCGACAATCCGCGACAGCTCGTGGGCATCCACGGACATCTCGCGCAACAGGAGCCCGCCGACGCCATCCAGGGGCAGGAGGGCGTCGGCGAACATGTGGGAGCGGTCGCCAAAGAGTTCGTCGGCAAAAACGTCGAGGCGAACCAGCTTCTCGGCACTGAAGAGGATCGCCTGGATGCTGCAAGGATCGGTGGGCGCCGCGTGATGCCGACGGAACATCCCGGCGAACGCTTCCGGCACACCCCAATGGGACAGGAGCAGGGCCGTCACCTCGCCATGCTCGGACCCGAGGATCTCGACTTCGGCCTCTTCCAGGGGCTGGCCCGTTTCCGCCGCATGATGGGTGATCGCCCGGACAATCCCCGACGACTCCAGTTCGGCCAGCATGTAGCCCAGATCATGCAGCAGTCCCGCGAGGTAGGCCTCTTCCGCCAGCGGCAGATGCTTCAGGCGGGCCAGCTCGCTCGCTGACGTGGCCATCGCGAGGGCGTGCAGCCACAGCTGCAGCCGGATCCGCGGCACCAGGCGCTCGGTCACCGGGTGGCCGAACAGCGCGCCGGTGCACAACTGCAGCGCACGGCGCAGCCCGATCCGGCGCAGCGCCAGCGGAATCGTCGCGAACTGCAGGCGCGACAGGCCGAATGCCGCCGAGTTGGCCATGGCGATCATCCGCGCCGCGAGCTGCGGCTCGCTCGAGAGGATGCGGATGAGCTTGCGCTCGGCGTCATCGTCCTCGATGCGCAGGGCAAGCATCTCGATGGCAAGGGGTGACAGCGGGGGAAGGGCGTCGAGATCGAGCGTTATCATGTCCGGGTTCCTGATGGCCGGGGCTGGCCCGGCTCCAATTCCGAAACTTTTACGGCCGGTTCTTGCCGGACTTGACCCCACCCGGCCCGGCGCCGGCGGGAGGAAACACTCCATGACAGATCAGCCCCAGGCCCTGCTCGATTGTGTCGAAATCGAGACTGCGGCTTCCCCCCGCCACGCCATCCTGTGGTTGCACGGACTCGGCGCCGACGGGCACGACTTCGAACCCGTCGTCGATGAACTCGACCTGGACGGCCTGCCACCGATCCGGTTCGTGTTTCCCCACGCGCCGATGCGTCCTGTCACGATCAATGGCGGTTTCGTCATGCGCGCCTGGTACGACATCCTGTCCCTCGATTTTTCGCAGCGACGCGAAGCCCCCGACGGCGTGCTGGCATCCGCCACACAGGTCGAGGCCCTGATCGAACGGGAGAACGCGCGCGGCGTGCCCGACTGCCAGCTGATCCTGGCCGGCTTCTCCCAGGGCGGCGCGATCGCGCTCCACACCGCCCTGCGCCACCCCTCGCGGCTCGCCGGCATCATGGCTCTGTCCACCTACGTCCCCCTCGCCGACACCGTCGAGGCCGAGGCTCACCCGGCCAACCGCGAGACGCCGATCTTCCAGGCCCATGGCCGGCACGACGGCGTGATCCCACACGACTTCGGCAAGCAGTCGGCAGACCGACTCACGGCGCTGGGGTACCCGCTCGAGTGGCACAGCTACGCCATGGACCATGGCCTGTGCCTGCAGGAGTTGCGCGACATCGAACGCTGGATTCACGCGCGCTTCGGCGCCGCCAGCTGACTCGCCGCCGGGCGCGCACGCGCGCCCGTCTCCGCTTCGCCGACCGGATCCGGGGAGACCAACCCATGCGCCAAGCCCTGCCCAACGCCCTCTGCTCCCCCCGATGGTGGCTCGTCTTCGCCCTCGCCGGCCTGCTGTTCATGGGCTTTGGTGTCACCTCGTTCAACCTCTTCCGCCTGCTGCAGGCCAATCTCGCCCTGTTCGCCGAGCACGGCATCATGGTCGTGGCCGATGGCGCCCTGGAGCAGCTCCTGCAGCTGCTTGGGCTCGGCTATCTCAGCCTGCTGCTGTGGATCGCGTTCAAGGGGTGTGAGTCGTGGCTCGTCGCGCAGGTGCTGCACGCCAGACGACCCGAGTAATTTCCCTGCGTCCTTGTAAGTTCCCGATCCTCCCGTCGGTCTAGACGGCAAGCAGATCGCGCACTGCGGTGCGAGCGATCGAGCTGCCGGGCCACAAGGCCAACCCATTTTTTCCGACAGGAGAGTCATCCATGAACAAGCGTCACTTCCTCATCGCCGCCGCCGTCGCAGGCATCGCCGCCGTCGCCGCCAACCCCGCCCTCGCGGCCAAGGAAGGCAAGGAGAAGTGCTACGGCATTGCCAAGGCCGGCGCCAACGACTGCGCCAGCACCACCGGCAGCCATGCCTGCGCCGGCCAGGCCAAGACCGACAACGACCCCAACGAATGGAAGTACGTGGCCAAGGGCACCTGCGCCGACATGGGCGGATCGCTGAAGGCCGGCGGCAAGGGCTGAGGCCCGCCGATCGGGCGATGCGGACCCACCCCGGGTACGCATCGCTGCCCCCCGCCTGCAGCCAGGATCTTCCCCATGACCACCCGTCAATCCATCGCCGGCGTCGGT
>JBNLCM010000061.1:0-55341 GCA_050303815.1 Rhodocyclaceae bacterium | reverse complement strand
GTTGACCGGCGCCAGCTTGGCACCGAACGGCGCGGTGAACACCTCGTGAGCGAACCCGCTTGCGCCTTTTACGGCGAAGTTCATGTAGATCATGATGCCGAAGACGGTCAGCGACATCGCAAAGGTCAGGTTGGGATCGGTGGTCGGCACGACCTTGAGGTAATGCACACCCACGGCGCCGGCCGTCACGGGCAGGAAGTCGACCGGAATCAGGTCCATCGCGTTCATCACGAAGACCCAGATGAAGATCGTGATCGCCAGCGGGGTGATCAGCTTGCTGCGACCGTGATAGGTGTCCTTGACCTGCTGATCAACAAAGGTCAGAACCATCTCGAAGAAGTTCTGCAGGCCGGTCGGCACACCCGAGTGGGCACGGGATGCGATCTTGGCCAGCAGGCCGAAGACGACAAGACCGAGAATGCCCGACACGAGCAGCGTGTCCACGTGCAGCGTCCAGAAGCCGTGGCAATGGCCATCTACCTTGGCGGCTTCGGAGCACCATTTGAGGTTGGTCAGGTGGTGAGTAATGTACTCGGTGGCAGTAAGCGTCCCAGCAGCCATGGTTTCCCCAAGTCGGTCAGCGTTGTTTAAGTAGCGCCATCCAGTAGACGACGAACGTCAATGCGTATGCCACGAAGAGCGGACCGACCGCCACTCCGGGCCATCCCAAAAAAACGGCGCCGAACAGCAGGACCGTGACCAAGAACTTGTAGGCCTCGCCCAGCAACTGCGCCTGATAAGCCTGCTTCGCCTCAGTCGTGCCGCGGCGCATCGCACGCCACACGTAGGCAAAGCCGGAGAGGATTCCGATCGCGCCCCCGACCAGGGCCGACAGCGCGCCGACCACTCCGGAAAAAGGCGCCGCGACGAGCGCGACGCCCACTGCGACGAAGGCTTGGCGGCTGAGCACCCAGCGAACTTGTGGATGCAAGACACCCCCCCGAAAAACAGCGGGAGTTTAACAAGAACTTTCCCTAGGGTCAATTGTCAAAAGCACTTAACTATTGCAGCCGCAAATGGTAGGAAGGCCAGTCAAATCATGAAGATCCATGCATTTGTGCTGCGCCGCACCATCGCCATTCAGCCTGATCCCAGAGCCCGCAGGACTTTGCGGGCGACGCCCTCTCGCGTCGGCCGCAGAGGGGGACTTCGCTGGCGGAGGCGCCGATGCGAGCGCTCCTGCTCCTGAGTCTGTTCATCCTGCTACTCGCCGCGTTCGCCCCGGCCGATGCGCTGCAGTATGAGCGCGCTCACATCGATACCGGGTGGTGGCGCCTGCCCACCAGCTTCCTCGTCCACTGGAATCCCGCCCACGCCGCCGCCAACGCGGCTTCACTCGCGCTTCTTGCAATCCTGGCCGCCGGCCGACCTGCCGCGCCGGCTGCCGTCGCGACGGCAGCGCTCATCTGCCCCTGGCTGCTGCACGCAGGACTGACCGACCTGACGGCCTACCGGGGCGCTTCGCCCCTGGTCGCAGCGGCCCTGCCGGTGGGCCTCATCGCGCTGTGGCAACGCGGTCGATGGTCCCGGGCCGTCTGCCTCACCCTGGCGATCGCGGCGGCCTGGCAAGGTCTGATGCAGGCGAGCGGCCAGTCCGGCGCCACACTCCTCCCGCCGGGCGTGCGACCGACCTGGGAACTGCATCTCGCCGGTTTCGCGGTCGGCTCGGCCAGCGCCGCGGTCGCGGCCTACCTCAGGCGCTCAAGCAAGCCATCGAGCTGATCGAGGCTGGAGAAATGGAGCGTCACGCTCCCCGCCCCCTTCCGGTTGGCCTTGATCTTGACCGTCGCCCCGAGCGAGTCGGCGATCTCTTCCTCGAGGGCCAGCAGGTCGCGATCCGGCGCCGGCGCAGCCGGACGCGCGGCCGGATCCACCTCGCGCTGGACCAGCTTCTCGGCTTCGCGGACCGACAACTGCCGCGCGGCGATCTGGTTGCCAAACTGGATCTGGCGCGCGCCATCGAGCGGCAGCAGGGCGCGCGCGTGGCCCATGTCGAGGTCGCCGGCCATCAGCAACTCCTGCACCGGCTCTGCCAATTGCAGCAGACGCAACAGATTCGAGGCAGCGGGACGCGAGCGTCCCACGGCGTCGGCAGCCTGCTGGTGCGTCATCCCGAACTCGTCGATCAGCCGCTGGAGGCCGGCGGCCTCCTCCAGGGGGTTCAGGTCCTCCCGCTGGATGTTCTCGATCAGGGACATGGCCAGGGCAGCCTCGTCCGGGATCTCCCGCACCAGGCAGGGTACCGCGCTGAGTCCGGCGATCTGTGAAGCACGCCAGCGTCGCTCGCCGGCAATGATCTCGTACTCATCCTCGCCGACCGGGCGAACGAGAATCGGCTGCATGATGCCGCGGCTACGGATCGACGCGGCGAGCTCGTCGAGCGAGCCCGGGTCCATGCGCGTGCGGGGCTGGTAGCGACCCGGCTGCAGAGCTCGGACCGACAGGGTCTGAAGTTCTCCCTTTTCGTCGTCGTCGCCGGAATTGCCGGCCAACAGCGCGTCCAGGCCGCGCCCCAGACCCTTGAGTTTGGGTGGTGCCATTGAATCCGTCCTTACTGGCTTACAGGGCCTCGACCCTCTTGATCATTTCCTTCGCAAAGGTGACGTAGGCGCGAGCGCCCTTGGATGCCGGGTCGAAGACGACCCCCGGCAGGCCGTGGCTGGGCGCCTCGGCCAGGCGCACGTTGCGCGGCACCACGGCACGAAACACCTTGTCCCCGAAGTGCGATTCGAGTTGCGCGGAGACCTGCTGCTGCAACGTGATCCGGGTATCGAACATGACCCGCAGCAATCCGATGATCTTCAGGTCCCGATTGAGATTGGCATGCACCTTCTTGATCGTATTGACCAGATCGGAGAGGCCTTCGAGGGCGTAGTACTCGCATTGCATCGGGATTATCACCCCATGCGCGGCGCACAGGCCATTCAGGGTCAGCATCGACAGCGAGGGCGGGCAGTCGATCAGCACGAAGTCGTACTCATCCGCCACTGCGGCGAGGGCATCGCGCAAGCGGTTCTCGCGCCGCTCCAGTTCGACCAGCTCCACTTCTGCGCCGGCCAGTTCGCGGTTTGCCGGCAACAGGTCGTATCCAGCCTCCGGCGACGTCACCCGGCACGCCCCCAGATCCGCGATGCCGACGAGCAGATGGTAGACCGTGCGCGGCAGGTTGCGCTTGTCGATGCCGCTGCCCATCGTGGCATTGCCCTGGGGATCCAGGTCGATCAGGAGCACGCGCTGCTTCCTGGCATGAAGCGCCGCAGCGAGATTGACGCAGGTCGTCGTCTTGCCGACACCGCCCTTCTGGTTGGCAACACAAAATACTCGGGCCATCAGGCGGCTCCGTCTGGTTTGAGAATGATCAGGTGACGTGCTGCGTCCAGCGCAGGGACATGCAACTCGACGGTACGCTCGGCGTGCACACCTGGCGGCAGGCGTGCCAGTTCATCGGCGGGAAGCACGCCCTTCATGGCGAACAGCCGCCCCCCCGGCGCCAGCAGATGCCCGGCGACCCGGACGAAATCGCCGATATCGGCGAAGGCCCGGGAGATGACACCGTCGAATCCGCCCCCGGCCTGATCCTCGACGCGGCCATGGACCGGCAGGAAGTTCGTCAGCCCAAGCTCGATCCGGGCCTGCTGCTGGAAGCTGGCCTTCTTGCCCACCGCCTCGATCGACACGATCTGCAGGTCAGGTCGGGCGATCGCCAGCGGAATGCCGGGCAGACCGCCCCCCGACCCGACATCGGCCAGCCGCGCGATGCCGTTCAAACAAGGCAGGACGGACAGGGAATCGAGCAGGTGGTGGGACAGCACCTCGGACGGATCGCGAATGGCCGTCAGGTTGTACACCCGATTCCATTTCAGCAGCAAGCGCGCGAAGGCTGACAGCCGCTCCAGGGCCACGGCATCGAGAGACAGCCCAAGCGCCGCGGCGCCGCGTTCAAGGGCAGCCGAGTCCGTCATGCGGTGCGACGATCCGCGCCGCGATCGGCGAGCTCCCGGCGCTTGAGCCAGACGAGCAGCAGCGAAATCGCCGCCGGGGTCACGCCCTGGATACGGCTGGCCTGCCCAATGGTCTCGGGACGGTGCCGTTCGAGCTTTTGCTGCACTTCCTTCGACAGGCCCCGGACCGCGCTGTAATCGAGGTCGGCCGGCAACACGGTCGCCTCCTGCTGGGCGCTCTTCGCCACTTCTTCCTGCTGGCGGTCGATATAGCCCTGGTACTTGGCCGCAATCTCGAGTTGCTCGACGACCTGCGGGTCTGTCTCGGTCCCCTCTGGCGCGCCAGGCAAGGTCATCAACTCGGCGTAGCGGGTCTGCGGACGGCGCAGGAGATCGAAGAATCGGTACTCCCGCTCCAGGGCCTTGCCCACCACGCGTTCCGCAAGCGCGGCAGGCACCCGGCCCGGATGGGCAAAAGCCGCCCTCAGGCGCGCCGTTTCGCGTTCGATCGCCTCACGCTTGCTGCAGAACGCCCGCCAGCGCGCGTCGTCCACAAGGCCCAGATCCCGCCCCGTCTCGGTCAGCCGCAGGTCGGCGTTGTCTTCCCTCAGCGACAAGCGGTACTCCGCGCGCGAGGTGAACATCCGGTAGGGCTCGGCGACGCCACGGGTGACCAGATCGTCCACGAGGACGCCGAGGTAGGCTTCGTCCCGGCGCGGGCACCACGGCGCGCGCCCCCGCACCTGCAGGGCCGCGTTTGCCCCGGCCAGCAGGCCCTGCGCAGCTGCCTCTTCGTAGCCTGTGGTGCCATTGATCTGGCCCGCGAAAAACAGGCCCGAGAACGTCTTGGTCTCCAGGCTGGCCTTCAGGTTGCGCGGGTCGTAGTAGTCGTACTCGATGGCGTAGCCCGGCCGAAGAATGTGAGCCTGCTCCAAGCCCCGGATCGAACGCACCACCGCCAGCTGTACGTCGAACGGCAGCGAGGTGGAGATGCCGTTCGGATAGAGCTCATGGGTCTCGAGCCCCTCGGGTTCGAGAAAGATATTGTGGCTCGCCTTGTCGGCAAACCGATGGATCTTGTCTTCGATCGACGGGCAGTAGCGCGGCCCGACTCCCTCGATCACCCCCGCATACATCGGCGACCGGTCGAGGTTGCGACGGATGATTTCGTGCGTCGCCTCATTGGTCTGCGTGATCCAGCAAGGCAGTTGCCGCGGGTGCTGGTCTGCCGAGCCGAGGAAACTGAATACCGGGGCCGGATCGTCACCAGGCTGCTCCGTCATCACCGAGAAATCCACGCTCCGGCCGTCGATGCGGGGTGGCGTTCCGGTCTTCAGGCGACCCTGGGGCAGCTTCAGCTCCTTCAGACGCTGGCCGAGTGTCACGGCCGGCGGGTCACCCGCCCGACCGCCAACATGATGACTCATGCCGACATGGATCAGGCCATTCAGGAAGGTCCCTGCCGTGAGCACCACGGTCGGCGCAGCAAAACGGATACCGAGTTGCGTGACAACCCCGGTCACGCGCTCACCCTCGACCGTGATGTCGTCGACGGCCTGCTGGAACAGGGTCAGGTTCGCCTGGTTCTCGAGGCGACGACGAATCGCGGCCTTGTATAGCACGCGGTCTGCCTGGGCCCGTGTCGCTCGCACGGCCGGTCCCTTGGAGGCATTGAGAATGCGAAACTGGATGCCACCTTCGTCCGTCGCGCAGGCCATGGCGCCGCCCAGTGCATCCACTTCCTTGACCAGATGCCCTTTGCCAATGCCGCCAATGGACGGGTTGCAGCTCATCTGCCCGAGGGTTTCGATGTTGTGACTGAGCAGCAGCGTGCGCACGCCCATCCGAGCGGCGGCGAGCGCAGCCTCGGTGCCGGCATGGCCGCCACCCACGACAATCACATCGAATCGATCAGGAAAGTCCATGTCGCACCCCGCGCGAGACGCGGAAACCGGAGGCGCGATTCTACGCTGTTGCGCCGCGCAAGCCTAGGCCGGCATTGCAGCCCACGCGGAATTTCCCGCTAGGAAACATTAAGTTAGATCCCCGCCAGCCGGCTACCTGGCGACCACTCATGGCTGCGTCGTCACCGACTCCTGCAGCAAGGCGAGTTCCTGCTCGGTCGACACGAAGGTCATACGGCAGTCGATGGCATCCCCGCACACGGTCAAGCGCGCGAGCTGCTCGACAAGAAGCATGTCATACGGGTCGCTCATCAGGGGAATCTCGATGAGGCTGCTGTACAGCGCCTCGCCACCTTCCAGGATCAGCCGGGCCTCATCGGGGATCGGCTTGCCCATCGGCACGGGCTCTTCCGTCGGCGCCTTCAGGTCCGTCGTCGCCTTGAGCAGCAGGCAATTGAGCTTGCCGGCCCCCTGGTACCAGCACGCCCAGTACCGGTCGAACGCTGACTGGGCCTGCACGCCCGACACCCCCAGGAGGGCAACGGCGCCGGCAATGATGAGGTGTCTGATCGATTTCATGGCGGACTCCCGGCAGGAAGCTCACGGAGACATGGATACGGCTTTGTTGCGACGCACAGTACGTCCACGTCATGCCGGATGCAATACCGTACATCCACGCAGGGCTCCGTAATTACGACGGGATACTGCTTTCATTCCAGATACTTGGCGATGCAACGAGAACTGTTGTCAGGCGACGAGTGGCAGCCTCAACGGCGACGGCCCACGAGCAACACCGCGGAAAGGGCGATCAGGATCAATATGGCGGCACCGTAATCGGCGAGATAGGGCCGCTCCCCCGTGAGCGGCATGGCGGACGCCAGTCCCACGAGGGGAATCATCATGATCGAGAGCGCGCTCGCGGCCGGCGGCAGACGCCGCGCAATGGAGAACCAGAGGATCTGGGCGATCCCGTAGTTGATCAAGGCGCCGTACGCGAGCACGGCCCAGCCCGGTCCATTCGGCCACGCGGTCGGCAGCGGCTCGAACAGCAGGGCCAACAGCCAGATCACCGGCAAGGCCAGTCCGATCATCCACAGCGTCATCGCCTCGGTGGAGGCTGCCAGCGAAACGCGCTTGAGCAGCAGCGTGCCGGTTGCCCAGCTGAGCGCGGCGGCCAGCATCCAGGCCACGCCGGCCGGATTGCCGCTCAGGTTGGCGAACTCATGCCACAGCAGCAGCACGACGGCCAGCGTCGTACACCCCGTCGCGAACCAGGTGCGCCGGTTCATCCGCTCGCCGAACAGCGCCACGGACAGCAGGACCGTCCAGATCGGCATCGTGAATCCGACGATCGCCGCACGCCCCGACGCCAGCGCCTGCACGCCGAAGATCGACAAGGCATGCCAGCCCACGATGTTGGGCGCCGCCAGCAACGCCACCCGCCACAGTTCGCCACGGGTCAGGCCCAGCCGCGCGCCACGCGCGCGATACCAGGCAAACAGCAGCAGGAATCCCCCGGACATGGTCACCGCCCGGAACATCAACGGCGTCATCTCGCGCAAGCCCAACTTCATGACCGGCCAATTGACACCCCACATCAGCGTCAGGATGGCCAGCGCAAGCAGCACCCGCGGCGGGACGGCCTCTGCGGAGGGCATCGGCCGCCCGACTGCGGATTCCGTCGCCACCGGGACGGCGGCGGTTACGCCAGTGCCGCCAGTGCAGCCGCGTAGTCGGGTTCCTGTTTGATCTCGGGCACCAGCTCGGCGTGGATCACCCGGTCTTCTTCGTCGAGGACGACCACCGCGCGGGCCGTCAATCCGGCCAGCGGACCCGAGGTGATCTCGACCCCATAGTCACGCAGGAAGCCATGTCCGCGGAACGTGGACAAGGCGGCCACGTTGGCCAGGCCCTCGATTTCGCAAAAGCGCTTGGCGGCGAACGGCAGGTCCGCCGACACCACCAGCACCACGGCGTTGGCGAGACTACTCGCCGCCTCGTTGAACTTCCGGGTCGACGTCGCGCAGGTGGGCGTGTCCAGGCTGGGCACGATATTGAGGACCTTGCGCTTGCCCGCGTAGTGCGCCAGATCGACGTCCTCCAGCCCGGTCGTCGTCAGGCGGAAGTCGGGCGCGCTCTCGCCGACGGCCGGAAACCTGCCCGCCACGCTGATGGGATTGCCTGCCAATGTCACGCTTGCCATGCTTCTCTCTCCTTCCTCTCTCTGGGGTCATCTGCCGCCGGCCACGGGCCGAACGGGGTGGGTTCTGGGTACTTCGAGTCCGCTTCCGGCAACAAGTGCCCACGGCACCCTAGTCAGCCAGGAAACGCTGCAACAGTTCATTGAGGAAGCGCCGCCCCCGCGCCGTTGGGCGGATCCGCTCGCCGGACAGCTCGACCAGACCATCGTGCCGTGCCGCCACCAGCGTCGGCTCCGCCACGGACAGGGGCAGACCGGTGGTCGCGGCGAACAGCGCGGGCTCAAAGCCATCGACGAGCCGAAGCGCGTTCATCATGAATTCGAAGGGTAGATCGCCGATGCTCACTTCGCGAGCGTCCTGCACGAATTCCCGGCGCCGTGCCGCTTCGAGGTAGGCGCTCGGATGACGGTAGCGCATCTGCCGCCGGATCCCGTCGTGCGCGGTGAGCTTGCCGTGGGCGCCAGCCCCGATACCCAGGTAGTCGCCGAACCGCCAGTAGTTCAGGTTGTGCAGGCAGCGCTGGCCGTCGCGGGCGAAGGCCGAGGTCTCGTAATGCCGGAAACCGGCCGCCGCGAGTCGGGACTCGACCAGATCCTGCATGTCGCAGGCGAGATCCTCGTCTGGCACGACGGGCGGCGCGGCATGAAACGGCGTGTTCGGTTCGATCGTCAGGTGGTAGCAGGACAGGTGCCCCGCGCCGCTGCTCACCAGCAGGTCGAGGTCATGCGCCAGATCGTCCAGTGTCTGCCCGGGCAGGGCATACATCAGGTCGATATTCACCCGGTCGAAATGTCGCAGCGCTGCCTCGACCGCCCGGTGCGCCTCGTCGCCACCATGAATGCGACCGATCGCCGCGAGCAGGCGGTCATCGAAACTCTGAACGCCGAGCGAGAGCCGGGTCACCCCCGCCGTGCGAAAATCCCCCAGGCGCGCCACGTCGACGGTGCCCGGATTGGCCTCCAGGGTCACCTCCGCGCCAGGCGCCAGGTTGCCGAGGGCGCGCACGGCGTCGAGCAGCCGCTCCAGCTGGGCCGGTTCCATCAGACTGGGCGTCCCGCCCCCGATGAAGATGGTCTGGATCCGGCGCCCCCAGATCAAGGGCAGCGCACTTTCCAGATCCGCCAGCAACGCGTCCACGTAGGCGGCTTGCGGGATGCCGTCGCGCACGGCGTGGGAATTGAAGTCGCAGTAGGGGCACTTGCGCACACACCACGGAAAATGCACGTAGAGCGACAGGGGCGGCGGCGCCGCCAGCGCCAGGGTCCGAGAACTGGCGACGGGGGCCGGCACAGGCCGGATGGGGATCGTTCGCATGGTCCGTTCTGGCGGGGTCTCGCCGCCGGGCCTCAGAGAGGATGCGCTTCGAGACGGGTCAGCAGGTGGCGCATCGCCTGTGCGCGATGGCTCAGGGTGTTCTTGAGCGCGCCGTCGAGCTCCGCCGCGGTCTGGTCCATTTCGGGCAGCAGGAACAAGGGATCATAGCCAAAGCCGTTGTCGCCACGCGGACTGCGCAGGATTTCCCCATACCACTGGCCATCCGCGATCACCGGATGCGGGTCCGCATCGTGCCGGAGCAACACCAGCAGGCAGTAGAAAAAGGCGCGCCGGTCATCCGTTCCCGAGAGTCGGGACAGCAGGAGTTCGTTGTTGCGGGCATCGGACTTTGGTTCGCCCGCGAAGCGCGCCGACTGCACACCGGGCAACCCCCCCAGCGCGTGGACACAGAGACCGGAATCGTCCGCCAGCGCCGGCAGGCCGGTCTCGCGCGCGGCGTGGCGCGCCTTGGCCAGTGCATTCTCCACAAACGTCTGGTGGGGCTCCTCCGCCTCAGCGACCCCGAGCACGCCCTGCGGAATCACCTCCAGCCCGAGCGGCTCCAGCAGCGCCGACAGTTCAGCAGCCTTCTTGGCATTGTTGCTGGCAAGTACCAGGCGAGTCATGGCGTCCCTCCGCGCCTCATGCGCCGGCCGGGGCGGCGAGGCAGCTGCGCTGGGTCACGACCAGTTCGGCGATGCCGCTCGCCGCGAGATCGAGCAGTGCGTCGAGCTCGGCCCGCTGGAATGGCGTCCCTTCGGCGGTTCCCTGAACCTCGACGAAGCCGCCCGAGCCGGTCATGACGACGTTCATGTCAGTCTCGCAGCCCGAATCCTCTTCGTAGTCGAGATCCAGCACCGCGACACCGCGATAGATGCCGACGGACACCGCCGCCACCATCTCGCGCATCGGATTCTCACGCAACGCGCCCGACCGGACGAGGCCGTCGAGGGCGTCGTGAACCGCTACACAGGCGCCGGTAATCGCGGCCGTCCGCGTCCCGCCATCGGCCTGCAGGACATCGCAGTCGATGGTGATCTGCCGTTCGCCGAGCGCACTCAGGTCGACCACCGCGCGCAGGCTGCGCCCGATCAACCGCTGGATCTCCTGGGTCCGACCCGTCTGCTTGCCCCGCGCCGCCTCGCGTGCGCTTCGGGTATGGGTCGAGCGCGGCAGCATGCCGTACTCGGCGGTCAACCACCCCTGGCCCTTGCCGCGCAGGAAGGGCGGCACGCTCTCCTCGACGCTGGCGGTGCACAGCACTCGGGTGCGGCCGAATTCCACCAGCACCGAGCCTTCGGCGTGGCAGGTGAAGTTCCGCGTCAGGCGGACGGGGCGCAGCTGATCGGCTGCTCGATGACTGGGTCTCATTCCTTGGAGTACTTCTGGATAGCCGAATTGATTTCTCGAATCGCGCGCTCGATCTCGTCGTCGGAGAGATCCTCGTGACCGGTACCCGGTGCCGGGCGCGTACGCAGGAAGCCTTCCATCTGCGTGGTAAAAGCGCCCAGTTCCATGGTCTTCGTGGACACCGTACCCGGGGCATCCTCCGCGTAGCTCTCTTCCCAGTTGATGGCGATCAGCGAGAGGTTGTCGCAGGTGGGACCGCCCCGCTCCTCGGCCAGGTCCATCAGGCGCGGGACTGTCTGCATGACCACGCCGCGCGACATGCCGACGATCATCGTCGGGTCGTCGAGCGGCCCCCAAACGCCATCGGAGCAGATTGCGATGACGTCGCCCTGGTAGAGCGGCGTCCGCTTGGAAAACTCGATCTGCGGCGAATGGCTGCCGCCCAGGCAACTGTAGATCCGGTTCCGGCTGGGGTGCTTGGCGGCGCCCTCGGCATCGAGCAGCCCCTGGTCCATCATCAGCTGCACCCGCGAATGATCCTTGGTTCGCGCTGCGATCTCGCCGCCGCGAAGCAGGTAGAGCCGCGAGTCACCCGCATGCGCCCAGTAAGCCTGGCTGTCCTGGATGATGCAGGCCACCACCGTCGTGCGCGGCGCGTCCTCCAGCGCCTTGTCGAAGGCATAGTCGAGGATGGCGTGATGGGCGTTGGACAGCGCACGCGACAGGAACAGGACGGGATCCGGCAGCGCCGGGCGCGCCTCGCGCTGGAACGCGTGGGCGACGAATTGAACCGCGATCTGGGCCGCGACCTCGCCGTGCAGGTGGCCGCCCATGCCGTCGGCCACGATCATCAGCAGGGCCTCGCGGGAGTACGAGTACGCCACCCGATCCTGGTTGTTCCGGCGCCGCCCGATGCGGCTTTCCTGAAAGATCGTGAACTTCATTGCCTTCCGATAAAGGTACGCAAGCGCGTGCTCCAGTCGGTGAACCAGGTGCCCGCTACCGGTTCCTCACCGGAGGGATTCGCCAGGGCCTTCTGCAAAGCGTACACGCTCTGCGGCCGTTCGAGCGGATCCATGTGCAGGCACCAGTCGACCGTCTGCAGCAACTGGCGGTTGTACTTGCCAGCAAACTGCTTGACCGCCGGCACGAGTTCGTCTTTCTTCGCGCGTTCGTCCGCACGCTGCGGCGGCGCGCCAGCGATGCACGAAAAGATGCTGGCACCCACGCTGTAGATGTCACTCCATGGGCCCAGCCCATCGCGCCCCGCCAGCTGCTCCGGCGAGGCAAAGCCGGGGGTGTACATCGGCTTGAGGACCGGCTGGTCGCTCATCAAGGTCTGCCGGGCCGCGCCGAAGTCGAGCAGGACCGGCGTCCCGTCGGCACGCAGATAGACGTTCGATGGCTTGATGTCGAGGTGCAGCAACTTGTGGGCATGCACCTCTCGCAGGCCATTGAGCATCCGGGTGAACACGCCCCGCAGGAAGCGCTCGCTGATCTCGCCCCGCTGCCGGTGGCGATGGACGTAGTCATTCAGCGTGCGACCCCGCTCGAACTGCATCACCATGTATACGGTGTTGTTGGCACGGAAGAAGTTCAGCACCCGCACGACATTCGGGTGCATCAGCTTCGCGAGCGAGCGCCCCTCCTCGAAGAAGCACTTCATGCCGTAGCGGAATGCCGACTGATGCTCGTCCGAAATCTGGGGCGAGATCTGACCTTCCTTGCGCAGGGCGAGGGAGTTGGGCAGATACTCCTTGATGGCCACGGGCGTGCCGTCCTGATCGTAGGCGAGATAGACGATCGAAAACCCGCCCAACGACAGCTGGCGCTCGATGCGGTACTGCTCCAGCTTGAAACCGGAGGGGAGCGGGTAGTTGGCCTGGGCAGGCATCAGTGGGCGGCTACTCAACCTGCGTTATCTGCATGGGTGTGGGCTTGTGACGGTCCGCGCCTGTCTGCCGGGGCACACACCTGCCCGTCGGGGTCCGCAACCGCGCGCCCGCCGACAGACAGCCTCCCCCGCTCGCACCGGGACCGTGAAACTTCGGTTCCGGAACGCTACCATCCGTAGTTCAGCCACGATTGTCCTTGTTTGAAACCAACGCTGTAAAGTTTGCAACGCAGCGCAACCGGACCTACGCCATGATCCTCAGCATGACCGGCTTTGCGGCCCAGAGCCGCGACCTCGGCCCCGTCACCCTCCACATGGAGTTGCGCAGCGTCAATTCCCGCTACCTCGATCTGGCCTTTCGCGTCGTCGAGGACCTGCGCCAGGCCGAGCCGCAATTACGGGAACTCATCGGCGCCCGGCTCAAGCGCGGCAAGGTCGAATGCCGGCTCAACCTCCAGAACAACGACAGCGCGCCGCGCGACTTGACCCTCAATCGCCGCCTGCTCGCCCAACTCGAGCGCGCCCAGGCCACCGTCAGGGAGAGCATGCCACAGGCATCGACCCTCTCGGTGAACGAGATCCTACGCTGGCCGGGCATGCTGGCCGACGACGGCCTCGGCTTCGACCAGATCGTGCCGCCCCTGCAGGAACTCGCCCGGGGCGTGATCGACGAGCTGGTGGCCTCGCGCAAGCGCGAAGGCGCCAAGCTGGCGGACGTGATCCGCGACCGGGTCGCGCTGATGCGAGGCTTGGTCGAGCGGGCCGCGCCCCTCGTGCCCGGCCAGGTGGCGGACTACCAGGAGCGGCTGTCCACCCGCCTGCGGGATGCCGCCGCCAGCCTAGATGAGGAGCGCATCCGCCAGGAGGTCGCCGTCTTCGCGCAGCGCGTAGACGTGGCCGAGGAACTCGCGCGCCTGTCGACGCACCTCGACGAGGTGGCGCGCATTCTCTCGGCAGGCGGGACGGCGGGCAAGCGGCTGGACTTCCTGATGCAGGAACTCAACCGGGAAGCCAACACGCTCGGCTCCAAGTCCTTCTCTTCCGACCTGACCTCGATCGCCGTCGAGATGAAGCTCTATATCGAGCAGATGCGCGAACAGGTCCAGAACATCGAATAGGTTCGCGACATGCCCGGAACCCTGATGATCGTCACTGCCCCGTCGGGCGCCGGCAAGACAACCCTGGTGCGGGGTCTGCTCGAGCGGGACAGCGGCGTGAGGCTGTCGGTCTCCTACACGACGCGGGCTCCACGCGTCGGCGAGCGCGACGGCGTCCACTACCATTTCATTCCGGTGCCCGAGTTCGTCCGCCTGCGAGACAAGGGGGAGTTCGTCGAGTGGGCCGAGGTCCACGGCAACTACTACGCGACCTCGAAGGGCTGGCTGCGCGAGCAGATGGCTGCCGGCGCCGACCTGGTGCTGGAAATCGACTGGCAGGGCGCCCAGCAGGTGCGCCGCGCCTTCCCCGACGCGGTGGGCGTTTTCATTCTCCCGCCCTCCATCGAGGAGCTCGAACGCCGCCTGCGCGGCCGGGGTACGGACAGCGACGAGGTCATCGGTCGCCGCCTGCTGGCGGCACAGGCCGAGATGCGTCACGTGGGCGAATTCGACTACGTTATAATCAACAACGAGTTATCGGTCGCGCTGGACGATCTGGCTGCGGTACTCCGCTCCGCCCGCCTGCGCTACCCGAACCAGAAGGTCCGCCATTCCGGCTACTTTGAATTTCTCGAACAGGACTGACGCATGGCCCGCATCACCGTCGAAGACTGCCTCAATCGCATCCCGAACCGCTTCCAGCTGACGCTGGCCGCGACCTACCGCGCCCGCCAGCTCACCGCAGGTGCCACCCCGCAAATCGATACCGACCGCGTGGACAAGGACAAGCCCACGGTCATCGCGCTGCGCGAGGTTGCCGCTGGCAAGGTCGGCCTGGAAATGCTCAACCGCGGCCAGGCCTGATCCCGTTCCGGGAGGAGCGAGCGAACCTTGGCTGAAGCCCAGACTGCCCCTTCCTCCCCAACGCCGCTGCCCGCTTCGAGCGTGGTGGCGCTTGATTTCGAGCGTCTCCGCGGCAAGCTCGCCGACTACCTCCGCCCGGAGGACATCGGGCGTGTCGAAGCCGCCTACCACTTTGCCTCCCGCGCCCATGACGGGCAGTTCCGGCAGAGCGGCGAACCCTACGTCACGCATCCCGTCGCCGTCGCCGAGATCATCTCGGGCTGGCGGCTGGACCCACAGGCCCTGGTGGCCGCGCTGCTCCATGACGTCATGGAGGACACGGCGATTTCCAAGCAGGAGATCGCCGACGCCTTCGGCAAGGTCACGGCCGAACTGGTCGACGGCCTTTCGAAGCTCGACAAGATCGAGTTCCAGTCCCAGGAAGAAGCCCAGGCCGAGAATTTCCGCAAGATGCTGCTGGCCATGGCCAGCGACCTGCGGGTCATCCTGATCAAGCTCGCCGACCGCCTGCACAACATGCGGACGCTCGACTCGGTCAGTCCGGCCAAACGCCGCCGCGTCGCCAGCGAGACCTTCGAGATCTATGCGCCGATCGCCAACCGCCTCGGCCTCAACCAGATCTACCGCGAACTGCAGGAGCTGTCCTTCACCCACAAGTACCCGATGCGTTATCGGGTCCTGGACAAGGCGGTCAAGTCGGCCCGAGGCAACCGCCGCGAGGTGGTCGGCAAGGTGCTCGCCTCCCTCGAGGAACGCCTGCCCCAATGGGGCATCTCGGCTGACATCCAGGGCCGCGAGAAGCACATCTACGGCATCTACCGGAAGATGGTCGAGAAGAACCTGTCGTTCTCGCAGGTACTCGACATCTACGGTTTCCGGGTCATCGTCCGGGACGTGCCGACCTGCTACCTGGCGATGGGCGCCCTGCACGCGCTGTACAAGCCGGTGCCGGGCAAATTCAAGGACTACATCGCGATCCCCAAGGGCAACGGCTACCAGTCGCTGCACACCACGCTGATCGGCCCCTTCGGCACCCCGGTCGAAGTCCAGATCCGCACCCACGAGATGCACCATATCGCCGAGAGCGGCGTCGCCTCGCACTGGCTGTACAAGGAGGACGAGCGCACCCTCTCCGAGTTGCAGCACAAGACCCACTCCTGGCTGCAGTCCCTGCTCGAGTTGCAGTCGGCCAGCGGCGAAGCGACCGAGTTTCTCGAACACGTCAAGATCGACCTGTTCCCTGGTGAGGTCTACGTGTTCTCGCCCCGAGGCAAGATCTTCTCGATGCCACGGGGGTCGACGCCGGTCGATTTCGCCTACGCCGTGCATACCGACGTCGGCAACCGCTGCGTCGCCTGTCGCGTAAATGGCGAGCTGATGCCTCTGCGCACCGAGCTGCGCAACGGCGACCAGGTCGAGATCATCACGGCCGCGCACGCCAGCCCGAACCCGGCCTGGCTGTCGTATGCCCGCACGGGCAAGGCGCGAGCCCAGATTCGCCACTTCCTGAAGAATGTCCAGCAGGAGGAGTCCGCGGCCCTGGGCGAGCGCCTCCTCAACCAGGCGCTGCGACCCCACGGCCTGTCCCTCGGCCAGATCAGCCACTTCGCCTGGGAGCGATTCCTGCGCGACCGGGGCGTGCGCTCGCGGCGGGACATCTTCATCGACATCGGCCTGGGCAAGCGCCTGCCGGTCATTGTCGCGCGACGCCTGTCCCAGGCCCAGGACATGGAAACCGGGCGTCCGGACGTCATCAAGCCCAAACCGGCCGGCGCCATCCTGATCCGCGGCAGCGAGGGCATCGCCGTCCAGCTGGCGAAGTGCTGCCAGCCGATTCCCGGCGACCCGATCATCGGCGTCATCCGCAAGGGCCAGGGGCTCGAGGTGCATGTCCACGACTGCCCGACCATCCAGCGGCTGCGCGGCGAACGGAGCCGCTGGGTCGACGTGGAGTGGGAGCCCGCCCACGACCGCCTGTTCGACGTGACCATCCGGGTCATGACCCAGAACGGCCGCGGCGTGCTGGCGCGGGTGGCGAGCGCGATCGCCGAAGAGAACTCGAACATCCAGAACGTGGGCATGGACGGGGACCAGGTCCCGTATTCAACCCTGCACTTCACCCTCCAGGTCACCGACCGCATCCACCTGGCCCGCGTCCTGCGCGCCGTCCGCCGGGTTCCGGAAGTGGTGCGCATCATTCGCAGCAAGGGCGACCAGTCCGCCCATTGACCCCCGGCTGCCGCTACAATCGCGTCAACTCGGGAGTGACGCGATGATCGGGGTCTTCCTGCTGACCCATTCGAGCCTGGGCGAGGCCCTGATCCAGTGTGCCTGCCATGTCCTCAATCGCAGGCCGGCGCACGTCGTTCAGCTGGGCGTGACGGGCCAGGATGACCCGCTCGACCTGCTGCCCCTGGCCGAACAGATGTGCGCGCTGGTGGATGCGGGCTCGGGCGTGCTGGTCCTCACCGACATCTTCGGCGCCACGCCGGCCAACATCGCGATGAAGTTGCGCGACCGAGGGCGTCGCGAGGTCATCGCGGGCGTCAACCTGCCGATGCTGCTGCGCGTGCTCACCTATCGCGAACGCGACATGGACGTGCTCGTGCAGCGCGCGGTCAGCGGCGGCTGCGATGGCGTGATCCATATCAAGTGAGGTTCGAATGCCGCGTACCGAAGCGGAGATCATCAACAAGCTGGGCCTGCACGCCCGCGCATCGGCCAAGCTGACGCAGCTGGCCAGCAACTTCCCCTGCGAGGTATGGCTTGAGCGCAACGAACGCCGCGTCAATGCCAAGAGCATCATGGGCGTGATGATGCTGGCCGCCGCGAAGGGCTGTACCATCCTCATCGACACCCATGGCGAACAGGAAGATGAAGCCATGGCGGCTTTGCTGAAGCTGATCAACGACCGATTCGACGAGGAGGAGTAGGCCCCCCGGCCTGATGAACGCATGCCCTTCACGCTGCACGGACTGCCCGTCTCCAACGGCATCGCCATCGGCCATGTCCACCTGATCTCCCATGCATTGCTCGAGGTCAGCCACTACCACGTCGCACCGCGCCACCTGCCGGCCGAAATACGCCGGCTCGAAAGGGCCGTCGAGACGGTCCGGGGCGAACTGGGCGACCTGAAGACCGCGACGGCGACAGGCCAGGCCCACAGCGAGGTCGGCGCCTTCCTCGACCTGCACATGATGCTGCTGGACGACCCGATGCTCGTCGACGCCGCGCGTCAGCACGTGTCGGAACGCCGCTGCAACGCCGAATGGGCGCTCGTGCAGCAGATGGAACAGCTGATCGAGCAGTTCGACCAGATCGAGGATCCGTACCTGCGAGAGCGCAAGGCGGACGTCGTGCAGGTCGTCGAACGTCTCGTCAAGGTGCTGCTCGGCCATCCGGGTCACCTGCCACCGAAGCGCAGGGACGGCCTCGGCACGATCGTGGTCGCCCACGACCTGGCACCGGCGGACACGCTCGGCTTCCGGGATCACAACATCGCCGGCTTCGTCACCGACGTCGGCGGACCGACCAGCCACACGGCGATCGTCGCCCGCAGCCAAAGCATCCCGGCGGTGGTCGCGCTGCGGCACGTGCGCCATCTGGTCGAGGACGACGAGCTGGTGATCATCGACGGCACCCGTGGCGTGGTCATCATCGACCCCGACGAGCGCGTCCTCGAGGAGTACCGCCTGCGCAAGGCCGAGCTTGAGCTGGAACGCTCCAAGCTCAAGCGACTCGCCACCGCCCGGTCGACCACGCTGGACGGCGAGGAAGTCGAGCTTTTCGCCAACATCGAGATGCCGTCCGATGCCATCCATGCGCGGGCCATCGGCGCTGACGGCGTCGGGCTGTACCGGACCGAATATCTCTTCATGGGGCGCGACCTCCTGCCCGACGAGGACGAACAGTTCGAGGCCTATCGCACCGTGCTCAAGAGCATGGCCGGCCGGCCAGTGACGATCCGTACGCTCGACATTGGCGCCGACAAGGCGCTGAACGGCGTCAATCAGCGCATGGAGCCCAATCCGGCGCTGGGGCTGCGCGCGATCCGCTATTCCCTGTCAGAGCCGCAGATGTTCATGGCTCAGTTGCGCGCGCTGCTGCGGGCGTCCCACTTCGGCCGGCTCAAGATCCTGATCCCGATGCTGGCCCATGCCCACGAGATCGACCAGGCCCTGTCCTTTATCGAACGCGCCAAGGAACAGCTGAAGGAACGTAAGCAGCGCTTCGATCCCGGGGTGCAGGTCGGCGGCATGATCGAAGTCCCCGCCGCTGCGCTGGCCCTCGGCATGTTCGTACGCCGGCTCCAGTTCCTGTCGATCGGCACCAACGACCTGATTCAGTACACGCTGGCCATCGACCGCACCGACGAAGCCGTGGCGCACCTCTACGACCCCTTGCACCCCGCGGTGCTCAAGCTGGTCGGCACCACGATCCAGACCGGCGTCCGCTTCGGCCTGCCGGTGTCCGTGTGCGGCGAGATGGCGGGCGATCCGGCCTACACGCGCCTGCTGCTCGGCATCGGACTGCGCCAGTTCTCGATGCACCCGGCGCAGATCCTGGAGGTCAAGCAGGAGATCCTGCGCGCGGACATCGGCGAGATCGCGTCCAAGGCCCAGCGCATCCTGAAGATGGACGAACCGACGCGGGTGCGCGAGGCCTTCGAGCGACTGTAGCCGGCCGCTGCCGCACAAGTGCTTTTCCGCACTGCGGCACGCTGGTAGAATCCGCGCTCCTGCAGGGGAAGAGATCATGGGCAAAGTCGACACCAGCTACGTTTCCGATCACACCAAGTTCATGCGCGAGTGGATGGAAGAGCATCCCGCCGAAGCCATCGAACAGCAGAAGGGCCGCGCCCTGTGGTGGGACAAGCCGCAAACCCTCGACGTCCAGCAGCAGCACGACGACGCCAAGGTCCCGGTCAAGCCCTACTACTACCAGACCGAGTCCTGATCCCCGGCGGCACCCCGGCCGCCTGCCTGACCGCGTGAGCCTGCCCCCGACGCTGGCCGTCATCGATCTGGAGACGACCGGCGCCAGTCCGGTCAGTGACCGGATCACCGAAATCGGCATCGTCCGCACCGAACCGGACGGGCGCACCGAGCGCTGGTCGACGCTCGTCAATCCGGGCATCCCCATTCCACCGACGATCCAGCGCTTCACGGGCATCACCGATGCCATGGTGTCCACGGCCCCGGCGTTCGATGCGCTCGCGGCGCGCGTCCGTGCCCTGCTCGACGGGGCCGTCTTCGTCGCCCACAACGCCCGCTTCGACTACGGCTTCATCCGCAATGCGTTCAAGCGGATGGGCGTCGATTTCCACGCAGAGGTGCTATGCACCGTCAAGCTGTCGCGGGCGCTGTACCCGGAGCACAGCCGCCATGGCCTCGACGCGCTGATCGCGCGACACGGCCTCCACTGCGATGCACGCCACCGGGCGCTGGGCGATGCCGAGGCAGTCTGGCAGTTCCTCCACGTCACGCGCGCGCAATTCGACGACACGACACTGGCCGACGCGGTCGTCCGGGCCATGAAGCGGCCGAGCCGCCCCCCACTGCTGGCCGACGGAGCCCTCGAAAGCCTGCCTGAGGGCCCCGGCGTGTACCTGTTCTTCGGCGCGCAGCAGGGGGAGTCAGCCCTCCCCCTCTACATTGGCAAGAGCAAGAACCTGCGCCACCGCGTTGCCGCCCACTTCGGGGCCGACATGCGCGATGGGCGCGAGGCCGAGATGGCACGCCAGGTCCAGCATGTCGAAGCGATCGAGACGGCCGGCGAACTGGGCGCCCTGCTGCTGGAATCCCGCCTCGTCAAAGCGCGTCGGCCCCGTTACAACCGGGCCCTGCGTGGCGGCACCGACGCGACGGGACTGCGCCTGATACCCAACCGGCGCAAGCCTCCGGTGCTCGAACGCGTGGCCCTCCATGGCAGCGACCCATCGGCCTGGAGAGACACCGTCTGCGGAGCCTTCCGCAGCAAGCGCGAGATCGACAACGCCTTGCGCCAGCTGGCCGAACTCTACCGCCTGTGCCCGGTGCGACTGGGCATCGAGCCGGGTACCGGGGGAGCCTGCCTGGCCCACCAGATGCGGCGCTGTGCGGGGGTTTGTGCCGGCCGCGAAACGCCCGCGGAGCACGATGCGCGACTGGCCCAGGCGATCGCGGGTCTGCGCATCCGGGCCTGGCCCTGGCCCGGTGCCGTAGGCATCCCCGAGTTCGACGAGACCTCGGGCCGCAGCGCCCTGCATGTGGTGGACCAGTGGTGCCTGCTGGGCACCGTCGAGGACGAAGCGACCCTCGCTGCCCTGCTCGACAGCCGCCCGGCACGGGCCTTCGAGCTCGACACCTACCGCATCCTCGAGCGTTGGCTGGCTCGGGAGAACCATCTGGCCCGGGTGCGCCCCCTCGAATGAGGCGAGAGACCGCTCAGTCCCGCCCGATGTACTCGAAGCGTGCCCGCTTGACGTTGCAGAGCAATTCGTAGGCGATCGTTCCGGCGGCGGTCGCGATGTCATTGACCGGGACGGTGTCGCCCCACAGTTCGACGGGGGCACCCACGCCGGCGTCGATCGCGCCGAGATCCACCGTCAGCATGTCCATCGAGACCCGACCGACGATGCGCGTCGGCTGCCCCGCCACGACCACCGGCGTGCCATCGGGCACCCCCCGTGGATAGCCGTCTGCATACCCCATCGCCACCAGGCCGATGCGCATGGGCGCCGGCGCGATGAAGCGCGCGCCGTAGCCCACCGCATCGCCCGCCGCCAGCTCGCGGACGGCCATCACCCGGCTGCCAAGATGCATGACGGGCCGCAGCCCATGCCCCGCCCCCGGCATCGGGTCGGCACCGTAGAGCATGATGCCGGGACGGGCCCAGTCGCCGCGGATCGTCGGCCAGCCCAGAATGCCCGCCGAATTGCACACGCTCACCGGCACGCGCAGCGTCCCCATAGCCTGCCGGAGGCGCTCGAACTGCACCCGTGTCGTGTCGCAGTCCGGCTCGTCGGCGCGCGAAAAATGCGACATCAGCGTGACCGAAGCCACCTTCGGATCGGCCGCCAGCCTCGCGTGAAGCGCAGGCAGGTCCGCCAGTGGCAGGCCCGCCCGGTTCATGCCGCAGTTGAACTTCAGCCAGACGGTCAGCGGACGCGACGGCACAAAGGCGTCCAGCATGGCGAGCTGCTCCGGCTGGTGGATCACCATCCAGAGCCCCAAGGCATCGACCCGCGTCAGTTCTGCCGGCTCGAATACCCCCTCGAGGAGCAGGATCGGCGCGCCGATGCCCGCCGCGCGCAAGCTCTCCGCCTCTTCGAGGCACGCCACGGCGAAGCCGTCGGCCAGCGGCGCCAGCGCCTGCGCGCACGGGACCGCGCCGTGGCCATAGGCGTTGGCCTTGACGACAGCCAGCGCCCTGCCACCATGCCTCTGGCGCGCCAGAGCGTAATTGTGGCGCAGGGCGGCAAGATCGATGATGGCTTTGGCAGGTCTCATGCAGCAGGCAGTCCGGGGGGCAGGGTCGATGCGCCACATCGGCGACTTTGCCGTACTTTGCCATAGCGCGAGAGAGACAGGTTTTCCCACTCGATCGCGGGCGTACGCCCCATCACCAGATCGGCCATCAGGCGACCGCTCCCAGCCGCATGGTCCCGCCCAGCGTGCCACGTCCGGTATTGAGGAACAGCTTGTCGAGCGGCGTCGCGCCAACCACGGGTGTCCCGTCAGACGTCATCGGGCGCAGGCCGGTCCAGAGGCTGGCACGCGCCGGATCCCGGCGTGCGGAAAGAGGTCGCGCACGACCATGTCCAATGTCCCGCGACGGCGCGGATCGAGTCGCAGATCGAAGCCGCCGCGTTCGGCCATGCCGCCGATCCGGATCCGCTCGTCACAGCGGGTGATCGCCACCGTCTCAGTCTCGTCCAGCACCGTCGAGCCCGGTGCACCCGCCGGATTCGCCAGATCCATCGTCAACGAATCCCCTTTCACGGGATAGACCGCCCGATCCATGCCGACGCCCCGGAAGCAGGGGCCGAGAATAGCTGCCCGGCGCGAGCACGTAGCGATCCGCCGCCGGCGACCTCGTCGCCACACCGAACGCCCTGAACGCGGCCCGACGCCGACAGTAGCTCGTCGATCGTGAGGCCGAAGCGGAAGCGGATGCCCATCGACTCGCAACGCGCAGCGCGCTGACGGGTGAAGCGCTCGCAGTCGCCGGTCTCGTCACCCGGTGGTCACAGCCCCCCCACGAGGGGCGCGGGCGGATCGCCAGCGCGGCATGACACTGGAACAGCCGACGGAGTGCCTGGAGGGGAACACCCGGCGCCGCCCACGGCGCCGCGTAGCCTGGAGACACCTGGCCCGCGTTCGCGTGGCCGGTCTCCCTGGCTGGCCCGTCGCAACGGTCAACAACTGTAACCCGAGCGCCCTGCCGCGCAAGAAAATATGCATTTGTGGTACCAATGACACCACGGCCCGGTACCAGAACATGCCTGGCCTTTCCCCCTGTCGGCTATAACGCACCGCCGGTGCTGAATGGAAGTGAATTTGGGTAGTGTGTTTTGGATATGACAGTGAATTTCACTATTAATCTGACGATACTTAGCTATAGTCACTGTTCGGCACCCGGCTGCGGAGGGCTGTTGGGGACATGCGCGAACTGGACCGAATCGACCGCAGCATGCTCGAGATGCTGCAGAAGAACGCCCGCGTCAGCGTGACGGAACTCGCCTCGGCGGTCGGCCTCTCGCCGACCCCCGTCAGTGAGCGCCTCAAGCGGATGGAGCGGGAGGGGGTGATTACCGGCTACCACGCCCACCTCGACGCGGAGGCGGTCGGCCTGGGCCTGCTGGTATTTGTCGAGATCAAGCTGTCGAGCAAGTCGGCCGAGGTATTCGAGCAGGTACGGAGGGAGATCCTGTTCGTCAGCGAGGTGCTCGAGTGTCACCTCGTATCGGGCGATTTCGACTACCTGATCAAGGCGAGGATCTCCGGCATGGCGGAATACCGGCGCCTTCTGAGCAACATTCTGCTGAAGCTGCCGGCAGCGGCCGAATCGAGGAGCTACGTGGTGATGGAAGAGCTAAAGGAAACGACCTGCCTGGCCGTTGGAAGATGAATCGGTCTGCCAAAACCCGCCCAGCATTTATCCAAGCTGCCTGCGAATGGGCACTCTGCCACAGAAGGATGATCCGTGAATGTTGACGGGGGGCAAGGGAGTGGGCCAATGTACGTAACAACCACAATAAATCTGCGATCCCCGACGGGTTCTCCGGCGGCGATCAGCGGAAGTTCCAGGCCGGCGACCACAGGCACACACCCTGACGGAGTGAGATGAGACGTGATTGATCTCGATCAATTGCTTGCAGAGGCATCGGAGTCCCCTCCCTGCGGGCCCGACCTCGAGTACGATGCCGCGTTCCTCGAGCTGGAGCAGGCCTCGCGTGGCAAACCCGAGCAACAGTACGGCGACACCCTCGTGCCGGCGGAGGAACCCGCCTGGCCTCAGGTTCGCCGGATCGCCGAGCAACTCCTGGGCCGGACCAAGGATCTTCGCATCGCCACGATGCTGGTGCAGGCGCTGGTCTTTACCGAAGGCTTCCAGGGACTGAAGCCCGGCTGCGACCTGCTGGTCGGCCTGATAGAGCGCTACTGGGACCAGGTGCATCCCCAGCTCGACCCCGACGACGACAACGACCCGATCATGCGGATGAACGCGCTGGCGCCGCTCGCGGATCCGGACGAACTGCTGCGCATGGTTCGCGAAGCACCGCTGCTCAAGTCCCGGCAGGTGGGCCTGCTCCTGGTTCGCGACGTCGAAACTGCCCTCGAGAAGCTGGCGCCGAAGGACGGCGCCGAGGTGTACTCGATTGCGCAGATCAACGACATGATGGGCTCCGAGGATGGCCAGGCCGCGTCAGCGCTGATTGGCGGAACCCTCGAATCCCTCAAGAAGCTGTCATCGATGCTGAATGAGCAGGTCGGCGCGGATCGCGCTCCCGACCTGCGCCCCCTCATCACGACCGTCACACATCTCACGCAGGTCTGCGCCAGCAGCGAAGCGGTGCCCGAGGGCGGCGACGCAACCGACGCCGGCGAGGAGGGCGCTGCACCGGCCGGCGCGCCGGCGAGGGCCGCCCAGGGTCCGTCCGGCGACATCCGAAACCGCCGCGACGCGATCATGATGATCGACAAGATCTGCGACTACTTCGCCAAGCACGAACCCTCGAATCCCGCGCCTTTGCTGCTGCTTCGCGCGAAGCGACTAATTGACATGAACTTTGTCGACATTATTCGCGACATGGTTCCTGAAGGGCTTGTTCAGATCGAGACCATCGCAGGCATCAAGAACGAGGAGGACGGTTACTGACCGCCCCCGGGGAGGCCCCACAGGCCTCGGCGATCGGTAGCGATCCTTGTACGACCCCTCTCTCGGCCGAGAGTGAATTAAAAGGAGATTGGACGTGGCACAGAGCAGTCAGAAATTCCTCCAGAGGAACCGCGCCCCGCGCGTGCAGATCGAGTACGACGTCGAACTCTACGGCGCAGACAAGAAAGTGCAGCTGCCGTTCATCATGGGCGTCATGTCCGACCTCTCCGGCAAGCCGGAAGAGCCGCTGGCCCCGGTCGCCGACCGCAAGTTCCTCGAAGTCGACGTGGACAACTTCGACAGCCGCATGAAGGCCATGAAGCCCCGCGTCGCGTTCCAGGTCCCCAACACCCTGACCGGCGAAGGCAACATCGCCGTCGATCTGACCTTCGAGAGCATGGACGACTTCTCGCCGGGCGCCATCGCCCGCAGGGTCGATTCGCTCAACAAGCTGCTCGAGGCCCGTCAGCAGCTGTCCAACCTGATCACCTACATGGACGGCAAGACCGGCGCCGAGGAACTGATTGCCAAGGTCGTCAAGGACCCCGCCCTGCTCAAGTCGCTGGCCGATGCGGCCCAGAAGCCGGAAGGCGGCGACAAGGGTGGCGACGGCGGCGACGCCTGATCGAGACGACTGAGCAATCGGAGATAGAGCAATGGCAGACATGCAAGAACAGGCGACGCAACTCAGTGGCGTCGAGCTCGAAGGCAACGACTTCGCGTCGCTGCTGCACAAGGAGTTCAAGCCCAAGACCGAAGAGGCGAAGAGCGCCGTCGAACAGGCGGTCCAGACCCTGGCCCAGCAGGCACTGGCCGGCACTGCCGTCATCGGCCAGGACGTGGTCAAGACCATCGAGGCGATGGTCGCCGAACTCGATCGCAAGCTGACCGAGCAGGTCAATCTGATCCTCCACAACGAGGAGTTCCAGAAGCTGGAGGGCGCGTGGCGCGGCCTGCACTATCTGGTGAATAACACCGAAACCGACGAGATGCTGAAGATCCGGGTGATGAACATCACCAAGAAGGAGCTTCACAAGACGCTCAAGCGCTACAAGGGCACGGCCTGGGACCAGAGCCCGCTCTTCAAGCGGATCTACGAGGAAGAGTACGGTCAGTTCGGCGGCGAGCCCTTCGGCTGCCTGGTCGGCGACTACTACTTCGACCAGAGTCCGCCCGACGTGGAACTGCTCGGCGAGATGGCCAAGGTCTCCGCGGCCGCCCATTGCCCGTTCATCGCCGGCGCCTCGCCGAACGTGATGCAGATGGATTCCTGGCAGGAGCTGGCCAACCCGCGTGACCTGACCAAGATCTTCCTGACACCGGAGTACGCCGCCTGGCGCTCGCTGCGCGAGTCGGACGACGCCCGCTACCTGGGTCTGGCCATGCCGCGCTTCCTGGCCCGCCAGCCCTACGGTGCCCAGACCAACCCGGTCGACGAGTTCGACTTCGAGGAGGACACCGGCGCGGCGGACCACAGCAAGTACGCCTGGGCGAATGCGGCCTACGCGATGGCGACCAACATCAACCGCTCGTTCAAGATGTACGGCTGGTGCTCGCGCATTCGCGGCATCGAGTCGGGCGGCGCGGTCGAAGGCCTGCCGGTACACACCTTTCCGACCGATGACGGCGGCGTCGACATGAAGTGCCCGACCGAGATCGCCATCAGCGACCGTCGCGAGGCCGAACTGGCCAAGAACGGCTTCATGCCCCTGATCCACCGCAAGAACTCGGACTTTGCCGCCTTCATCGGTGCCCAGTCGCTGCAGAAGCCCTTCGAGTACGACGACCCGGACGCCACGGCCAACGCCAACCTGGCCGCCCGCCTGCCCTACCTGTTCGCCTGCTGCCGCTTCGCTCACTACCTGAAGTGCATCGTGCGCGACAAGATCGGCTCCTTCAAGGAACGCGACGAGATGGAGCGCTGGCTGCAGAACTGGATCATGAACTACGTCGATGGGGATCCCGCCCACTCGTCCGAGGACACCAAGGCCCGTCGTCCGCTGGCGGATGCCCAGGTCGAGGTCGCTGAAGTGGAAGGCAACCCGGGCTACTACACCTCGAAGTTTTTCCTCCGGCCGCACTACCAGCTGGAGGGCCTCACGGTCTCGCTGAGGCTGGTGTCCAAGCTGCCCTCTGCCAAGGGCGCTTGATTCCATGCCTGGTCTGGGGCCTTGGCCCCGGTTCCGGGCGGTTGTAACGGATATGACTCGTCTGCCCCCTGCGGGTCCGCGGGTTCCTATCCTCACATTGTGTGATTGTTTTTTCTCAGGAAAGGAGAGCAGACATGGCTGTCGATATGTTTATCAAGATCGGTGACATCAAGGGCGAGTCGCTGGATGACTCGCACAAGGGTGAAATCGACGTTCTGGCCTGGAGTTGGGGCATGAGCCAGTCCGGCAGCACCCACATGGGCTCCGGCTCGGGTGCCGGCAAGGTGGCGGTGCAGGACATCTCCGTCACCCACTACGTCGACTCGGCCAGTGCTGCGCTGATCTCGGCGTGCTGCACCGGCAAGCACTACCCCGAGGCCAAGCTGACGGTCCGCAAGGCCGGCGACAAGCCCCTCGAGTACATCAAGCTGACGATGAAGGATGTCATCATCACGTCGGTGTCGACCGGGGGCAGCGGCGGCGAGGACCGCCTGACCGAGAACGTCTCGCTGAACTTCGGCCAGTTCAAGCTGGAATACACCCCGCAGGAGAAGTCGGGCGCGGGCGGCGGCGTCAAGGAAGCTGCCTACGACATGCAGGCGAACAAGAAGCTCTGAGCTTCGCTGCAGGGCGGTGCCGCGTCACGTCGTGCGCGGTACCGGCGACGCCGGGTCATGGGCCACATCCTGGCCAGGCCCGGCATCGTCTCATTCCCTTCGGCGCCCCCAGGCATAGGAACAACCGGCCGGAACGCAGACAATGGTTAATGACGACATCTTCTTCAAGATCGACGGCGGACGTCAGGGCCCGATCAAGGGCAGCGCCACCGACAGCAGCCACCAGGGCGAGATCGACGTCTACGGCTGGGGCTGGGGCATGCAGGGCAACGCCGACGCGCACACGAGCCGCGGCGGACGGACAAGCGTGCATGAGTTCGAGATCACCAAGCGGGCCGACAACGCCACCACCGGGCTGATGTCGGCACTTCGCAACAACGAGCCCATCACCAAGGCGGTGCTGACCGTCCGCAAGGCGAGTGGCTCGGACCCGCTTCCCTACCTCACCATCACCCTCGAGAAGGCACGCATCACGTCGTTCCGGATCGAGGGCGGCGAGATCGGCGGTCAGCCGACGGCTGTGGAAAAGGTCCGCCTGGCGTTTCAGAAGGTCCGCATCGAGTACAAGGACCAGTCCGCCAAGGGCGGCGCCAAGGGCACATCGACTTTCGAGACCTCCATCGAGCCCGGCGCCTGATCCCTGATGCCGGGCACGTACGCATGCCGCTTGCGGCGTGTTGCCGTTTCAATCGAACCACGGAACTTCCCATGAGCATCTTGAAGGCCGCCGAAGAGGCACTCCGGGCCGGCAATCCCGACCAGGCACTCACCGATCTGCAGAACGCCATTCGGGCGGACCCTGCCAACGCAAAGCTGCGCACCTTCCTGTTCCAGCTGCTGTCGGTCCAGGGGCGCTGGGAGCGGGCGGCCAGCCAGCTGGAGGTGGTCGGCGAGCTCGATGCCGCGGCACTGCCGATGGTCCAGATGTATCGCGAGGCGCTTCGCTGCGAGGTCGTTCGGGGCAAGGTCATGGCCGGGCATTCGGCGCCGCTGCTGTTCGGCCATCCCGAGGAGTGGATCGCCCTGCTGATCGAAGCCCTGCTGAGTGAAGGCCAGGGGAAGGCCCAGGAGGGCGCCAAGTTGCGCGAAAGGGCCTTCGAACTGGCGCCCGCGTCCCACGGCACGATCAACGGCCAGCCCTTCGAGTGGATCGCCGACGGCGACATGCGGCTCGGGCCGGTCCTCGAGGCGGTCATCAACGGCAAGTACTACTGGCTGCCGTTCACCCGCCTGAACCGGATCATCATCGAGCCACCGGAAGATCTGCGCGACTTCGTCTGGATGCCGGCGCAGTTCGAGTTCGCCAACGGCGGCGAGATGGTGGGCATCATCCCGACCCGCTATCCCGGTTCGGAGAGCTCCGAGGACCACCTGATCCGGATTGCCCGCAAGACGGACTGGAAGGACGTCGGCCATGACACCTACCATGGCCTCGGCCAACGCGTCCTGACGACCAACGAAGGCGATTTCCCCCTCCTCGAGGTGCGAGAGATCGTCATCGAGGGCGACGACGCACCGGCCGAGGAAGAGGCCACCGACGCCCCGGCCTGACGATGGCGGAGAGCTCTCCCCTGGATCGACTCCAGCCGGCCCTTCTCGACCGGCTGACCGATCTCGAACCGGACAAGAAACAGGAGGCGCGAGAGCGCCGCGTGCTGTCCAAGAGCCAGCTGCGCGCCGCAGTCCTGCGCGACCTGACCTGGCTGCTCAATTCGGTGCAGCTGTCCGCCAGCGAGGATCTGGACGCCTACCCCGAGGTCCAGCGCTCCGTCATCAACTACGGACTGCCCTCGCTGTCGGGCGAGACGGCCGCCTCGATCGAGATTGGCGAGGTCGAACAGGCCATTCGCGCCGCGATCCTGCGCTACGAGCCGCGCCTGCTGCCAGAGAGCCTGAAGATCGAGATCGTCGAGGACGGCAGCGTGCTCGACTGGCACAACATCATCAGCATTCGCATCTCCGCCCAGTTGTGGGCGCAACCCGTGCCCCTCGAGATGCTGCTGCGCACCGAGTTCGATCTCGAGTCGGGCCACGTCAACCTGCTGGATGCCGGCTGATGGCCCCCCCTGACCATTCGACGCACCGTGGCGCCGGGCGCCACACCCGATACTGATATCCATCCAGGACCGTCGTGGACCCAAGGCTACTGAGGTACTACAACCAGGAACTTCAACACCTGCGCGAGATGGGGGCGGAGTTCGCCCGCGAATTCCCGAAGATTGCCGGCCGGCTCGGCATGGACGGGATCGAGGTGTCGGATCCATACGTCGAGCGCCTGCTCGAAGGCGTCGCCTTCATGTCGGCGCGGGTCCAGCTGCGCCTCGACTCGGAGTTCCCCCGCTTCTCGCAGCGCCTGCTGGAGATGGTCTATCCGCAGTATCTCGCTCCCACCCCGTCGATGCTGGTGGCCCAGCTCAAGCCCCAGATGGATGAAGCCAACCTGGCGACCGGTGTCACGCTGTCGCGGGGCACGGTGCTGCAGGCAAGCCCGGGCAAGGCGGACGCGACGGCGTGCCAGTTCACAACGGCCCAGGATCTCGTCCTGTGGCCACTCGAACTCGTCGAGGCCAAGTATTTCTCCTTTGCGCCGGACCTCCCGCTCAACGCCCTGCCGGTCGGCTCGCGCATCAAGGGCGGCGTGCGCCTGCGCCTGCGCACAGCACCCGGCATCAAGCTCTCGGAGCTCGCCACGGACACACTGCGCTTTCACATCGGTGGCGCAGACGAGGTGGCCTACAAACTCTATGAACTGGTCGGCGCCAACGTCGTCGGTGCCATGGTGTGCCCGACCAAACGCCCGATCGACTGGCACCATTTCATCCCACCCGAGGGCGTCGAGCCGGTCGGTTTCGACGACGAGGAGGCGCTGCTGCCGGTCACGGCCCGAAATTTCGGCGGCTACCGGCTGCTGCAGGAGTACTTTGCCTTCCCCCAGCGCTTCCTGTTCTTCCAGGTAGACGGGCTCGCGCGCGGCTTCCGCCGCTGCGACGACAGCGAGATCGACCTCGTGCTGCTGTTCGGCAAATCCGACAGCGTGCTCGAAAGCGTCGTGGACGCGACCAACTTCCTGCTCCACTGCACGCCTGCGATCAACCTATTCCGTAAACGCGCAGATCGCATCCGCGTCACCGATTCGACGCACGAACACCACGTCATCGCCGACCGTACCCGGCCGATGGACTACGAGATCTTCGATCTCACAGAGGTCTCGGGCTTCGGCGTGGGCGCCGACAGCGAACAGCAGTTCGAGGCCTTCTACGCCAGCTACCATGCCTCCGGCGGCAACCCGAGCGCCTACTACACCATTCGCCGCGAGCCGCGCCTGTTCTCCGAACGGCAGAAGCGCTTCGGGCCTCGCACGAGCTACATCGGCAGTGAGGTCTTCCTCTCCCTGGTCGACCCCAACGAGGCGCCCTACAGTGCCGACCTGCGCCAGCTGTCGCTGCAGGCCCTCTGCACCAATCGTGACCTGCCGCTGATCATGCCCCATGGCTCGGGTGCCACCGACTTCTCCCTCGAGGTCGCGGCGCCCGTCGAGTCGATCCACTGCGTCAAGGGCCCGTCCCGCCCCTATTCGTCGACGGCCAACGGTGCCGCGGCCTGGCGGTTCATCAGCCATCTATCGCTCAACTACCTGTCCCTGCTCGACTCCAATCCCCAGGAGGGGGCGGCCGCTCTGCGCGAACTGCTGGAACTCCACTCGCCGACCGAGGACGTCACCAGCGCGCGGCAGATCGAGGGCGTCCGGAACATCCATACCGAGGCCGTGCTCAAGCGCCTCCCGATGCCCGGTCCACTGTGTTTCGGGCGCGGCATCGGCATCACCCTCGAGATGGACGAGATGAACTTCGAAGGCAGCAGTGCCTTCCTGCTGGGTAGCGTGCTGGAGCGATTCTTCGCCCGCCACGTCAGCGTCAACAGCTTCACCGAACTGACCCTGCGCGCCATCGGGCGCGGCGAGCTGATGCACTGGAAGCCGAGATGCGGACTACGCCCGATTTTCTGAGCTTCATCGAAGCCCTCACCAAGGCGCCCTGGTCCTACGATTTCTACCAGACGCTGAGACGGCTGGAGTGCCTGAATCCGGACATGCCGCGCTTTGGCCGCGCCCGGCGCCCGGCCGACGAGCCCGTGCGGCTCGGACAGGAGCCATCGGTTTCCTTCGCCCAGTCCTCGTTGGCGCGGGTGGCGCCGGCTCGCGACGGCCGACCGCCCCGAATCGAAGTTCGCTTCTTCGGTCTGCTCGGTCCGAACGGCCCGATGCCGCTGCACATCACCGAGTACGCCCGCTCGCGGATCCTCCACGGGGGCGACCCGACCCTGGTCCGGTTCCTGGACACCATCCACCACCGCTACCTGGAGTTGTTCTATCGTGCCTGGGCCGACGCCCAGCCCACGGTCAGCCTGGACCGCCCGCAGCACGACCGCTTCGGCATCTGGCTGGGCTCCCTCGGCGGACTGGGCTCACCGGCGGTTCGCCGGCGCGACGCCCTGCCGGACTTCGCCAAGCTCCACGTCATCGGCCTGCTCAACCGACAGATCCGCGGCGCCGAGGGCCTCGCAAAGATCCTCTCCGGTTTCTTCCAGGTGCCCGTGCGCGTCGAACAGTTCGTCGGACACTGGATGCCCGTGCCGGAAACGGAACGGACCCGCCTGGGCGCTGGTTTCAGCCGGCTCGGTCGTGACATGGTGGTGGGCGCCCGCGTATGGGACCGCCAGCACCGGTTCCGCCTGCACATCGGCCCACTCTCGCTGGCCAAGTACGAGTCGATGCTGCCCGGCAACCCCGGGGTCGAGCAACTCGCGGCGGCGGTGCGCAACTACGTGGGCTACGAATTTTCCTGGGATGCACGACTGGTGCTCCGCGCCGGTGAGGTGCCCAGGACCCTCCTGGGCGGCAAGGTTCGCCTGGGCTACACGACCTGGATCGGTGCGCGCCGCGACGCGTCCGACGCCGACGACCTGGTCCTGGATGTGGATCGCGTGGCCAGCTCACCTGCCGAGCAGGCGCTGGCCGCATGAGCAGTCCGGCAACGGACCGAACGAAGAACTGACTGACCGAGACAAAAAGGGGCGAGCATGAGCGAGATCAGCCGGGTAGCACTTTTCGGCAAGCTGAACAGTCTGGGATACAAGGCCATCGAGGGGGCGACGGTCTTCTGCAAGCTGCGGGGCAACCCGTACGTGGAGCTGGTGCACTGGATCCAGCAGATCGTGAACAACCAGGATTCGGACCTGCACCGCATCCTCCAGCACTACGGCGTCGATCCTTCCCGCCTGGCATCCGACATCACGTCGGCGCTCGACCAGCTGCCGCGCGGCTCGTCGTCCATCTCCGATCTTTCCGACCAGATCTCCGACCTGGTCGAGCGGGGCTGGGTCTATGGCTCCCTGATGTTCGGCGAGGTCCAGGTCCGTACCGGCCACCTGGTTGTCGGCGGTCTCAAGACGAGTCGCCTGCGCAATGCCCTGCTGCAGATTTCCAGGGAATTCGAGAAGGTCAAGGTCGAGGATCTCTCGGACAATTTCGCCAAGGTGGTGTCGGGGTCGCCGGAAGACAATCAGGCCCCCACCGATGGCTTCTCCGCCGGCGCGGCCCCCGGCGAAGCCAGCGGTGCCGTCGCGCCGGCGGCGATGGGCAAGCAGGAAGCCCTCAAGCAGTTCACGGTCGACCTCACCGAGCAGGCCCGCGGCGGCAAGATGGATCCGATCGTCGGTCGCGACGAGGAGATCCGCCAGGTCATCGACATCCTGATGCGCCGCCGCCAGAACAACCCGATCCTCACGGGCGAGGCCGGCGTCGGCAAGACGGCTGTTGTCGAAGGCTTCGCCCAGCGGATCGTTGCCGGCGACGTCCCGCCCGCGCTCAAGGATGTCTCGCTGCTGACCCTCGACGTCGGCCTGCTGCAGGCCGGCGCCAGCATGAAGGGCGAGTTCGAGAACCGCCTCCGCATGGTCATCGAAGAGGTGCAGTCCTCGCCGAAGCCGATCATCCTCTTCATCGATGAGGCGCACACGCTGGTGGGCGCCGGTGGCGCAGCGGGCACCGGCGACGCCGCCAACCTGCTCAAGCCCGCCCTGGCGCGCGGCACCCTGCGGACCGTCGCGGCCACCACCTGGGCCGAGTACAAGAAGCACATCGAGAAGGACCCCGCCCTGACCCGCCGTTTCCAGGTCGTGCAGGTCGACGAGCCCTCCGAGCACAAGGCCATCCTGATGATGCGCGGCGTCGCGACGATGATGGAGGGCCACCACAAGGTCCAGATCCTCGACGAAGCCCTCGAGGCCGCGGTCAAGTTGTCGCACCGCTACATCCCGGCCCGCCAGCTGCCGGACAAGTCGGTCAGCCTGCTCGACACCGCCTGCGCCCGTGTGGCAGTCAGCCTCCACGCCACGCCGGCCGAAGTGGAGGACTGCCGCCGTCGCATCGAGGCGCTCGAGGTCGAGGAGAAGATCATCGGCCGCGAGAAGGCCATCGGCATCGAGGTCACCGAGCGGGAAGCCCTCGTCACCGAGTCGCTGACCAGCGAACGCGAGCGCCTGGCGGGCCTGGAAGAGCGCTGGACCAACGAGAAGACGCTGGTCAACCAGATCCTCGACCTGCGCGCCAAGCTGCGTGGCGATACCGACCCGGTCGAAGGCACGGGCAGCCCGCTCGAGGCCGCCGCCGAGGCGGCCAAGGCCGAGGGCGACGCAACACCCGCCGCGGACGCGGCGGCCGGACCGACGGGGGACGAACGCGCCGCGCTGCTGCAGACGTTGCAGCAGGCCCAGGAAGCGCTGGCGGCCCTGCAGGGCGAGCACCCGCTCATCCTGCCGACAGTCGACTACCAGGCCGTTGCCAGCGTGGTCGCCGACTGGACCGGCATCCCGGTCGGCCGGATGGCCCGCAACGAAGTCGAGACCGTCCTCAAGCTGCCGCAACTGCTGGGCCAGCGCGTCATCGGCCAGGACCACGCCATGGAGATGATCGCCAAGCGCATCCAGACCTCCCGTGCCGGCATCGACAACCCCAACAAGCCGATCGGCGTCTTCATGCTCGCCGGCACCTCGGGCGTCGGCAAGACCGAGACGGCCCTTGCGCTGGCCGAGGCCCTGTATGGCGGTGAGCAGAACCTCATCACCATCAACATGAGCGAGTTCCAGGAAGCCCACACGGTGTCCACCCTGAAGGGCGCACCGCCGGGCTATGTGGGCTATGGCGAGGGCGGGGTGCTGACCGAAGCGGTGCGTCGAAAGCCCTACTCGGTGGTGCTCCTCGACGAGGTCGAGAAGGCCCACTCCGACGTGCACGAGATCTTCTTCCAGGTCTTCGACAAGGGCTTCATGGAGGACGGCGAGGGCCGCTTCATTGACTTCAAGAACACCCTGATCCTGCTCACCACCAACGCCGGTACCGAGCTGATCGCCAACATGTGCGCGGACCCCGAGCTGATGCCCGACCCCGACGGCCTCGCCAAGGCCCTGCGCGAGCCGCTGCTCAAGATCTTCCCGCCCGCGTTGCTTGGCCGCCTCGTGACCATCCCCTACTTCCCGCTGTCGGACGAGATGCTGGGCAAGATCGTCCAGCTGCAGCTGGGCCGGATCAAGAAGCGGGTGGAGGAGCGCCACAAGGTGCCTTTCGCCTACACCGACGAGGTCGTCAAGCTGGTGGTCAGCCGCTGCACCGAGTCGGAATCGGGTGGCCGTATGATCGACGCGATCCTGACCAATACGCTGCTGCCGGACCTCTCGAAGGAGTTCCTCAACCGCCTGATGGAAGGCCGCGCCGTGGCGAAGGTCGAAGTCGGTGTCGCCGACAACGCCTTCACCTACGTCTTCGACTGACCCCCTCCCCGCCGCCAGACCCGCCCCGTGCCGGAGCGGGCCCGGCGGCCAAGACGGCGCCCCTGCCGGCGCCACTACCGGAAGCCTCCCGCCATGCCGACCTTCACCGTTTTCTGCCACGGCACCGGATTCAACCGCCACAAGGGCAGTGAATGCGACGAGCTGGTGGCCTGGTGCCACAACAACATCCACGGCCGAGAGGCCCGGCTCGTCAACGGCGCCGTTGCGCCCGGCAATTACCTCATCAACGAGGGGCCCGGCCATGGTGGCAACGGGCTGGAGCAGGCACAGAACGTCAACCCCATCACCGGCGACAGTCGCTCGCGAACGCCGCTCAAGAAGGTCTTCCACACGCCCACCTTCGCCGACCATGCCCGCGGCGAGACCCACGGACGGGAGCGCTTCGCTTCGACCAAGGGCAAGATCAGCGGCGATGGCTGGGACGAGAACGTGGTCCGGACCGTCAATGTGATCCAGGAGCTGATGTTCACCCACGGCGTCGTCATCGACCGTGTGAATCTGGTCGGCTGGAGCCGTGGTGCCGTCACCTGCATCCGCATTGCGAGCCGCCTCTACGAGGTCTTCAAGACAACGATCGAGTGCAACATCTTTGCCGTCGACCCGGTCGCCGGTGCCGACGCCGGCCTGAAGATGAGCGATACCCAGGCCTTGCATCCCAACGTCAAGCGCTACATCGGCGTGCTCTCGATGCACGAGATGCGCCAGACCTTCAAGCCGCAGGACTGGAGCCGGATCGCCCTCCAGCCGCACGCGACGACCGCCGTGATGCTGCCGATGCCGGGCGTCCATAACGCCCAGGTCATGGTGAAGTCACCGGCCGACGCGGCCTACATCACCCGCAACCTGGCAGCGGCCTTCCTCGCAGCCAATGGCTCGCCGATGTCCCGGAAGGCGTTCGCGCACCTCAATTCGCCCGAGGACATGTGTCAGGCCTACGGCCGGCTGGTGCTCTCGCTGTCGGAGCACCGCAAGTACCAGTCGAGCGGCCTCGCCAACCGACTGGTCGGCATGGGCCTGCGGCGGCGCGCCTTTGCGACCCACTCCAAGATGGACGGCTACACCCGGGGCGGCAAGGGCAGCTACTGGATCAACGAACACCACAGGGCCTGCTTCCAGGCGGCATTCCCCGGTGCCTACCAGAGCCTCTTCGAAAGCACCGGCCGCGGCGAAATGCCGCTGAAGGATGTCGATCGTCAACTCGCCATGGCGATCCCGCGCCTGACGGCCATCCGCGACTCCCTGATGGCCAAGGAGTTGCTGGACGTGGACACCAGCGGCGCCCAGCCCCAGTACATCATCGAAGTCGGCGGCGGCCGCTATGATGACCATGTGATTACCCATTGGCCCGTCGATTTTCCGCTTCACGGCTAGCCGTGCCCACTCCGACCCGACTGCCACGCTTCGCGACATGACCGAACCGACCACCCCGCCCGAACCCCGGACCGTCAGCCTCGACGAGGCCATCCGGATCGCCATGCAGCTGCATCGCGAGTCCCGTTTCGAAGAAGCCCAGAACCTCTACGAGCAGTTGATCAAGGCGGTGCCCGAGCACCCGGACGTGCTGCACTTCTACGGCATACTGAAGCACCAGATGGGGGACACCGACGCTGGCGTCGAGATGATCCGCGAGTCGATCGAGCGGGCGCCCGACTACGCCGACTTCCATATCAACCTGGGCAACATCTTTGTCCGGTGCGGTCGCGTCGATGATGGCCGGCAGGAATACGAAGCCGCCTTGCGCCTGCGACCGGACTCGCCCCAGGCCTGGAACAACATGGGCTCGATCCACCGCTTCCACAAACGCGAAGCGGACGCCGAAGCGGCCTATCGGCGAGCCCTCGAGCTCGATCCGACGATGGTCGGCGCGCTCAACAATCTCGGGCACATCTACTGGGACCGCAAAGACTACGAGGAGAGCACCCGGCTCTTCTGCGCCGCGATCGGCATCGACCAGAAGGACCCGACCGCGTACAAGATGCTCGGCATGGTCTATTACACGCAGGGCATGCCCGACAAGGCGGCCGAGGCCTTCAAGCAGTGGGTCGACGCCGACCCGGACAACCCGGCGGCCCACCACCACTACGCCGCCTGCCGCGGCGAGGCGGCGCCGGAGCGGGCGTCCGACGACTACGTGCGCTATACCTTCGACCGCTTCGCGGAGAGCTTCGAGGAGCAACTCCAGTCCCGACTCCACTATCGCGCCCCGGCGCTGCTGGAGCAGGCTTTCGCGGGTCGCCTCGACGAGGCGGCCAGGCAATACGACATCCTCGATGCCGGCTGCGGCACCGGCCTGTGCGGCCCGCTCATGGCGCCGTGGGCCCGGCGCCTGGATGGCGTTGACCTGTCCGGCGGCATGCTCGCCCAGGCGCGCGCCAAAGGGTGCTACGACCAGCTCGAGGAGGCGGAGCTGACGCACTGGCTGGACAGCCACGCCACCTCGTATGACGTGGTGATCTCGGCCGACACCCTGTGCTATTTCGGCCCGCTCGAGGCGGTTACGGCGGCCGCACTCGCCGCACTGCGACCGGGCGGCACCCTGGGCTATACCGTCGAGCGCATCGTCGATCCCGAGCCCGGCGAGGATTCCCGCCTGTCACCGAGCGGCCGCTATCAGCACACCGCCAACTACCTCTCCGCCACGCTCGAGGGCGCGGGCTTCGTCAATATCGACATACAGCAAGCCCACCTTCGGACGGAGGGCGGCAAGCCCGTCGAAGGCCTTGTCGTCCTCGCCGACCGGCCACGCTGATGGGTGCAAAACGCGGGCGAGGCAAGCCGCCCAGGGCCAGGCGGCTTTCCATCGACGACGCCCTGCGCCTGGCCGTCACCCACCACCGCGCCGACCGTCTCGACGACGCCCGGGTGCTCTACGAACGTGTCCTGCAAGCGGTGCCGAACCACGCGGACGCCTTGCACTTCTACGGCATCCTCCGATTCCGCATGGGCGACGCCGACATCGCGGAGCGCCTGATCCGCCAGGCCATCGAGCGCGTCCCCGACTTCCCCGACTTTCGCCTCAATCTGGGCAACATACTGATCGAGATGGGTCGCCCGGAGGACGCCGAGACCGAGTACCGGGCCGCGCTCACGCTGCGCCCCGACTTTGCCGACGCCTGGAACAACCTGGGCTCCATCCAGCGCCACCTGGGCCACCTCGACGACGCCGAATCCTCGTTCAGGCGGGCCATCGAGCTCGACCCCAGCCCGGTGCGAGCCTGGAACAACCTCGGTGCGCTGCTCGCCGAGCGCGGCGACAAGCACGCCGCCACCCAGTGCTACTGCGAGGCGATCACGCTCGACCGCGCACACCCCGAGGCGTATCGACGTCTCGGCATCGCCTGGCACCTTCTCGGCGACCGGGACCGGGCCCGGCAAGCCTTCCAGGACTGGTTGCAGGCCGACCCCGGCAATCCGGAGGCGCTGCACCTGCTGGCGGCCTGCGAGAACACCGGAGCCCCCGAGCGCGCCAGCGACGACTACGTCGCCTATGCCTTCGACCGCTTTGCAGGCAGTTTCGAGGCGCAATTGCAGGGCCGGCTGGCCTACCAGGCGCCCGCCCTGGTACGCGACCGCGTCGCGACGGCATTCGGCCCACCGTCCGCCGACTGGTCAGTGCTCGATGCGGGCTGTGGAACCGGGCTGTGCGGCCCTCTCATCAAGCCGTGGTCGAAACAGCTGGTCGGCATCGACCTGTCGGGTGGCATGCTCGACCAGGCGCGGGGAAAGGGCTGCTATGACGCACTGGAACAGGCGGAGCTGACCGCCTGGCTCGAAGCCCACCCCGACCAGTTCGATCTCGTCATCTCGGCCGACACGCTGGTCTATTTCGGCCCCCTCGAGCGCGTGCTCGGCGCGGCGGGGCGCGCCCTGCGTCCCGGCGGACGGCTCGTATTCACGCTGGAGCACCTGGCCGGCGGGGAAGCGTTCAGCATTCACCACAGCGGCCGCTACCAGCATGCGACCCCCTATGTTCAGGCCAGCCTCGAAGGGGCCGGCTTCGAACCGCCGCTCATCGAGCCGGTAACGCCGCGTACCGAGGCCGGGCTACCGGTACCCGGCCTGCTCGTCTCGACCCGCAAGGCCTGAACGCCCGCCGAATGGCTGTCGGCCGGCGCCCCCGACGGCACACCGACCGATTCGACGCGGGAACTCAGTTCGATGCCGAGTCGGTCGTCTCCCCGTTGTCGGCCGGCGCGTACTCATAGCCGCTGAGCTGGACGTCCGTCACCGTCAGGACGAACTCGCCCCGCGAGCGGGTCCGCGAGGAGCGGAGCGTGGCGAGGCCCGCGCTGTCGGTCGAGGCGGACACCGCGTCGGACACCACGCCACTCCACTGGCCGCTGACGAGGGCGCCCACCACCGGGTTGCCATCGGCATCGCGCACGACAACCTCGGCGGCCGCCGCCGTGTTCTTCTTGTTGCCCGACAGGCTCACGGCGATCGAGTCAACATGCAGGACGGGCGTCACGACCGGGCCGGTGGCAGTAATCGACACCGTGTCACTGCCCTGCAGTCCCTGGTCGTCGGTGACGGTCAGCGTGGCCGTGTGGCTGCCGACGGAAAAGGTATGCGTCACGCTCGCGCCGCTGACCGGCGCGGAACCATCGCCCAGGTCCCAGACATAGGCGACGATGCTGCCATCCGGGTCGCTCGATCCGGCAGCCGACAGGCTCACGCTCAGGGGGGCCTCGCCGCTGGCTGGCGTGGCGCTGGCCACGGCCGTCGGAGGCAGGTTGCCGGCAGGCTGGATCGTACCGTCGAGTTGATACTCGCCGAGGCTGCCGTAGTCCGTGTAGCCCGTGTCGGCCGTCCCCTTGCCGACGCCACGGATGCGCACGTAGTAGTTGCCGTCGGCGGGCAGCGTGGCACTCACCGATGCCTCGAGGGCGTCCGCCGGGTTATCGCTGGCCAGGACGTTGCCAGCCGCGTCGGTCAGCTCAAGCAAGGTATCGAGGTTGCTCGACGGGCTCGGGAAGCTGACCGAGAAGCTCGCAATGCCCGCGCCAGCGGCAAAGCCGAACACGTCCACATCGGAGCGGCGCTCAACCACGCCGCGGGCCGACAGCACCTGGGCCGCGCCGAGCGGCGTGGCAGAAGCGCTCGTGTCGCCATGATCGTCCGCCCGCAGCGGCAGCGCATTCGACTGCATGACCAGGAAGTCGTCTTCCAGGTTGGTGGCGCCCGGATACTCGCCCTTGCTCCACTGGACGAGCGACTTGTAGTACCCCACGCCCATGATCGGCGCCCAACCGGTCGCCCCGGTACCGTGACCGCCGTAATAGCCGGCGCTGGGGTCGCCGTCGTGGTTCAGGCCAACGTTGTGGCCCGCCTCGTGGGCTACCGCCTCGGCCACGTATTTCTCATTGCCGTTGCCGAGGTGGTCCAGGAAGACGAAGGCCGGCTTGTAGTACTCGCTGGTCATGTCGAATACGCCCAGATAGGCGAAACCGCCACAGCCGCAACCACCGGGGACGAAGTCCCGCGTGATGACGACGCGGGTGCCAAAGACCGCGTCGCCGCTGCCGGATCGGACGAGCGCGTCGACGGGCGGCTCCTCGGTCGTCACGTCCACGTCGAACGGGGCATAGTCTTCGGCAACGCGCTGCCAGATCGCCTTGATTCGCGAGAGCTCCGTGCTGCTGTAGCTGAACGGCAGGCCATCGAGATCGTAGGGCGGCGAGTCGATGCTGGCGATGCCGTAGGCGGCGTTCCAGGCCGACCCGGTCGTCGTGTGGCCGGTAAAGTCGAGATAGATCGTCCGCTGTGCGCCGGCACGGCTGTGGAGGAGGAAGGTCTGATCGTCAGGAATCACCGTGGCACCAGCGGATGCCGGCTCCGATGCGTTCGGTGCCTCCTCGACCACGTGGGTGTCGATGTAGTGCAAGCGGCCGTTGCGGTCGATCCGCGCGGTCGGGTCGCGTAGCAGGATGGCGGCGAACGCCTCGGCGCTCTTGCCATACCAGCGTGCCACGGCCGGGAGGTGTTGGCCCAGCATGTCGATGGCCTGCTGGCCACTCGCGGCAGCGGGCAGCGTCAGGCCCGGAAATTCGGGCTTGGCCGCCTCGGCGGCGCCCTGGAGGGCAACCGACATCAAGGCCAGGGTCAGGGTCTTCAGGGCACAGCTCTTCAACAGATTCACAGCGGATTCTCCTCGGCAGGCCCGACCATCGACCGGGCTTGGCATCGTGACGTGTTTCACGGTTAACGGTGCCCGGCGTCGATCACTGCAGGCCGCCCGTCCGTCCGTGCCAGGGCCCGCAAAATGACAATGCACTGGCTCGAATCGACCGCCTGGCCGGCATCTCCGCGCACAGCAGGGGCATCGCCCGTGCCGCCGTTCATCGCCGCGGCGGGCGCGGCCGCCCGTCCGGTCAGCGTCCCGACGCGAGCAGCGCGGCCACCTCGACCGCATCCGCAGGCCGCACGACGCGGCCCACTTCCTCGCCATCGCGCAGCAACACCAGCGTCGGCCACAGGCGGACGCCGAAGCGCCGCCCCAGGCGCCGGCCCGGGCCGTCCTCGACCCGGACATGGCGTACGTCGCCGCGCCCGGCCAGGGCCGCATCGACCTCGGAACGCGCTCGCCGGCACCAACCGCACCAGTTCGTGCCGAAGTCCAGCAGCAGTAGGCCATCCATCGTCGTTGCCTGCTCGACCGTGAGCGGGCTGGTGGTGTAGTCCATCCGTGGTTCCCGTGGCAAATTGCCGCCGCCGGACGCGACGCCCTCAGGCCGTCGGCGCGCCCCTGCCAAGGGGGCTCCCTGGCGCCAGGGGCAGGCGCGCCAGCAACGCGACGACGGCCAGCGCGAACGCGAGGCGGGCCCAGAGAATGCCCGACAGGTCGGCGCCGATCAACAGCACCAGCACGGTGTCTTCAATCAGGCTGTGGGCCAGCCCGAGGAAACCGATCGCCAGCCACACCTCCCGACGCGTCAACTGGCCCGACCGGACTTCCTGCAGCAGGAGGCCGGCGCCAAGCGTAATGCCCAGCGTCACGCCGACAACGGTCAGGCCGGCTGCCGAGCGGCCCAGCCCGATCACGCGCAGCACGGGCGACAGCAGGTCATGCATGAGCCGCTCGACGCCGACGGCACGCAACAGGCGAAGCGAGGCCATCAGGAGCGTCAGGACACACAGGATCCCGGCCAGGGTCGCCAGCTGGTCCAGCAACCAGCCGTCGAGGCCCGCGGCGGCGGCCGGCGGCGCGGCAAGCGGGACGAGCGGGCCTTGCAACCAGCCCCCGAGGCGGTAGGCATGGTGCAACAGGGCGCCGAGCAACAGCGCCCCGCCAAGGCGGAGCGTCAGGGTCACGCGCCAGGGCACGCCGGCCGCCCGGGCGATGCCGGCCTCGACGGGCAAGGCGTGGGCCACCAGCAGCAGGACACCGAGGACGGTCCCCTGGGCGACGCTCAGGCCGAGCTCGGGGAAGAGCGGATAGAGCACGGCCAGGCCCGTGTACAGGTTCGTGAGCAACACCACCGCCCAGACGATGCCGGTCCCTTCCGGCAGGCCCACCAGGGCCATCAGCGGCCCCAGCAGGCGGCCCAGCCAGGCGCTGGCGCCCAGCTCGTCCAGCGCCTTGACGATCAGCAGGGTCGGCACCATCCAGCGCAGCAATTGGCCGTACACGCGCCCGACCTGGGCAAGGAAGGCGAGGAGCGGTCGGATCCGGTCAGGGGAGGCCATGGGCACTGGCGAGGTCAATCGGGAGCATCCATTGTCCGAGAGATCCCGGTCAGATATTCGACATAATCGGGGAGCGGCTTTTCCCTTTATTCGCGATTGACGTCTAAGAAGAAATTAAACTTTCCATGCCACCACTCGACCGACTCGATCGCCGGCTGCTCGCGCTGCTCCAGCAGGACGCCGGCCAGACCAACCTTCGGCTGGCAGAGGCCGTCAATCTGTCTCCGCCAGCCTGCCTCAAGCGGGTGCGGCGCCTGGAGGCGGCGGGCTACCTGACCCGGCGCGTTGCCCTGGCCGACCCCGAACGCCTCGGACCGCTGATCCACGTGGTGGTCGAGGTCACGATGGAGCGCGATGACAAGGCCCTCTACCGGCGCTTCCTGGACCGGGCGGCCGCCTGCCCAGCGGTGAAGCAGTGCTATCAGGTGACGGGCGAGGTCGACTTCGTGCTGATCGTTGTCGTACCGGACATGGCGGCCTACGACCGGGTCTGCGACGAGGTGCTCTATGCGGACGACAATCTGAGGAAGTTCCGCTCGCTGGTCTCGCGCTTTCGGCACAAGTTCGATACCGCCCTCGACCTGCCAGCGATCTGAGGTCCACGCCGCACCTGTAAGGACGGCGATCCGGCGCACGACGAAGGGGGGCGGGATGCCTCAGCGCGCTCGCCAACCCAGGACCGATGAGGCGGCAGTCCAGACCGCCCACCCAAGGAGAACAGCATGAACACGATCCGCAAACACGCAGCGACCGCTGCACTGACCGCCCTGGCCCTCGTCGGCGCGCCCGCCGCGATCGCCGGGGAGGCCTTGGCCGGCCCCTGGCTGGCGACCCAGTTCAGCACCACCCACGCCGATGGCCGAATGGCACCCGCCGCCCGCCAGGGCCATGCGGATGGGCACGCCTTCGCCCACGACTGGCTGGCACGACAACTGACCACCGGCCATACCCGCCCGGTCGCCACGACGGGTGCCGTCGCCGCCATGGCGGGCGAGAGCGACTTCGTCCGCCTGTGGCTGCATCGCCAGTTCGCGCCGGACCACACCGCGCCGCGCGGTTGAGTGCGCCCGGCCGGCGGGCCAAAGCCCGCCGGTCAGCGCCCACTCAGGCCGACTCGGCCGAGCGCTCGATGATATCGACGGCCCACAACCGCCCCAGGGCCCCCAGCACCGCCTGGATCAATGGATCCTTCTCGCGGCGAGCCATGCAGGCGATCCGCAGGCTCACGGAAGGCAGCGGCATCGGCACCCGATGCAGGCGCCCTTCCCGTTCGGCGGCTTCGACGACCTCGCGGCGCATGATGCCGAGGCCGATACCGCCCTCGACCATCGCCGCGAGGGCATCCTCCTGGTGGGCGAGCACCGCCTTGCGCGGCGAGCAACAGTGGGACTCGAACAGTGCACGCATCACGCCATAGTGGGAGCAGTCCTCGGTCGTGAACACCCACGGCTGGTCCGCCAGGGCCGGCACATCGGGCGCCTGCAGGCGCTCGCGCCACGCGGCGGGCGCGGCGATGGCCAGTTCCTCCTCACACAGAATCCAGGACGAAATCGCCGGATCGTCCATCTCTCCGCTGATGAAGGAGGCGTCGAGCTTGCCGGCGCGCAGGGCCGGCAGGTTGGCCCCCGTGTAGCCTGCCATCAGCGCCAGCGAGACCCGCGGGTGGGCCTCGGCGACGGCCGACTGCAGCGCGATCAGGCGCAGGAAGCGGGCATCGGTGTTGAGGCCGATGCGCACCGTGCCGATCAACTCGTCCTGCAGGCCACGCGCCTGTTGCTGCAGTGCACTGGCCGCGGCCAGGGTCTGGCGCGCGCCGGCCAGCAGATGCTCGCCCGCCGCGGTCAGCTGCATGCCCCGCGGCGTGCGGTCGAACAGCGACACCCCCAGCTCCTCTTCCAGCGCCTTGATGTGCGCACTGACCGCCGGCTGGCTGGTGAACAGACGCTCCGAGGCGCGGGTGAGATGCCCCTCGTCGGCCACGGTAACGAAGGTTCGCAAGTGATAGAGCTCCATGGATCCGCTCCGGCAATGGCGTCGACCTCACGGTAATCGGAATCGCCCGGGCGCGCCATCAGGATTTCCGATGGCCCGGTTCCGGAATTACGATTGGATTGTCATGGCGCATGCGGCCACTCTTCAGGTCACGACAACGCACCCCAGGAGAGCGCCATGTTCCACCCCGCCCTGCCCCTTCCCAAGGCTCAGTCCCGTTCCGCCGTGCAGCGCGCCAGCCACCCGCTGCCGGTCCGCATCCTGGCGACCCTGATTCTCTGGGCTCGCCGCCACCGTGGCCGCGCCGAGTTGCGCGGCCTGGACGACCGCACCCTGCACGACATTGGCATCAGCCGAGAACAGGCCGCCTACGAGGGCAGCAAGCCTTTCTGGCGGGCCTGATCCGGCACCGCCGCGCGCTGGCGCGCCGCCCACTCGGTGGGCGAGCACCCCAGCCGCGCGCGAAAGGCCCGCGCCAGCGCGGGCGCATTGGCGTAGCCGACGGCGTCGGCGATCACGCCCACCGGTCGGCCCTGGCGCAACAGGCTGCAGGTCACGTTGACGCGCCAGCCGGCCAGGTAGGCGCCCGGCGTACAGCCAACGGTTTCCCGGAACGCCACGGCGAAGCGCGCCCGCGACATCCCCGCCACGCGCGCCAGATCCTCGAGCGACCAATCCCGCCCCGGCGCGTCATGGATCGCGGAGAGCGCCCGAGCCAGCCGCGGATCGGCGAGCCCCGCCATCAGGCCCGGCTCGGCCGCCCCTTCATCCATCAGGTGCCGCAACAGGTGAATCAGCACCAGCTCGCACAGGCGATCGATGGCCGCCTGCCGGCCACAGTGGACCTCGCCCGCCTCGTCGAACAACAAGGCCAGCAACTGCTCCAGCTGGGGCATCTGCGTCAGCGGCAGTGCGGTCACGGCCGGTAGGGCGAGCGCCAGCGGGTTGCCCGCCGCGCCGCCCAGCTCGATGCCGGCACACACCAGATCGGGGGCATCCGCGTCGTTTGCCACGAACCGATGGGCCGCGGCCCGCGGATACAACAGCACGCAAGGTCCCGACAGCCTCATGGCCGAATGGACGGGACTGAGGACGTCGACACGCCCGCTGCGCAGCAGGTGGAGATAGCCCCGGGGTCCATCGTAGAGGGCCTGGCCGCAGAAGCGACCGGTGTGAAACACCTCGGCCCTGAGTGCGTAGTGCCGGAGTAGCCCGGCCAGCCGATCCGTCATCGATTGATACTCCCTGGACTAGATTCGATACTCTGCGGTCCATTTAGTATCGCCGATCCGTCGATCATTCGCCACGTGCCCCCTGCACTCAACGGAGATCGACATGAGCACCCTCACCCCCCTGACCCCCCAATCCGCCCCGGCGCCGGTCGCCCGCACCCTCGAGGCCGTCAGCCGCAAGCTCGGCATGCTGCCCAACGTGATCGCCACGATGGCCCACGCGCCCGCAGCGCTGAATGGCTACCTGGCCCTGTCCGAAACCCTGGCCGGCGGCCGGCTCGACGGCCGCCAGCGAGAGATCGTTGCGCTGGCCGTCGCCCAGGCCAACGCCTGCGACTACTGCCTCGCGGCCCACACGCTGATGGGGCGAGGCGCCGGCCTCAGCGAGGACGACATCCAGCTGGCTCGGCGTGGCCGCGCGGCACGCGAGACCGATGCCGCCATCGCCCGCTACGCCCGGGATCTGGCGCAGCACCGGGGACGGCTCTCGCCCGGCGAGTTGGCCGCCCTCCGCCGCGACGGCCTCGACGACGCCCTGCTGGTCGAGATCGTCGCCCACGTCGCGCTCAACCAGCTCACCAACTTCCTCAATCACATCGCCGCCACCGAGGTGGATTTCCCCCCGGTCGGCGTGTGAGCCGGTGGCTGGCGAGGTCCTGTCCCCCGCCAGCCACCACCCCTACCTCGTCAAAGGAGAACCGTCATGACCCAGACCACCCTGCGCGGCACCGCCGCCACCCTCGCCCTCGCCACCGTCGTGGCGCTGGGCTATGCCACCACCAGCCAGGCCCAGATGCAGTCTTCTGGGCCGCAGTGGACCGCCGACGGACAACTGGTGCTGCCCACGGGCTACCACCAGTGGGTGTTCCTCGGCTCGCCCCTGACCCCCCACGCACTGAACGACGGGAAGGCCGGATTCCCGGAGTACCACAACGTCTATGTGCATCCGGTCGCCTTCGCCGCCTACCAGCGCACCGGCCAGTGGCCGGAGGGCACCATCCTGCTGAAGGAACTCCAGCTGACCCTCGACGGGCGCGCCAGTGACGGCTCGCGGGTGGAAGCGTCGGGTCGGGGCTTCTTCCCCGGCGCACGCAACGGCATCGACATCGCCGTCAAGGACACCCGGCGCTTCAAGGACACCAACGGCTGGGGTTTCTTCAACTTCGGCCACCACGCGCCGCCCTACGCCAAGACCGCGGCTGCAGCGCCGAAAGAGGCCTGCGCCGGCTGCCACGCGCAGAACGCCACAGCCGACATGGTGTTCAGCAAGTTCTACGCCCCGATCCTCGAGGCGAAGTAAGCTCGCCGGGTGGCCGCCCCGCCCGGGGCCGGCCACCCGGACGCGACACCATGCCACCCGACACCCTCGCCCTCGTCGCCGAAGCGCGCGCCTGCCGGCTTTGCGCCGCACAGTTGCCCCACGGGCCGCGCCCGGTGTTCCAGTTCGACCCGGCTGCCCGCATCCTGATTGCCGGCCAGGCCCCCGGCGCCCGTGTCCATGCCAGCGGCGTCCCATTCGACGACCCCAGCGGCGAGCGCTTGCGGGACTGGCTCGGTGTCGACCGGGCCACCTTCTACGACCCGCGCCACTTCGCGATCCTGCCGATGGGCTTCTGCTATCCCGGAAGCGGACCCAGCGGCGACCTGCCGCCCCGCCCGGAATGTGCGGCCACCTGGCGCCAGCGCTTCCTCGATGCGCTGCCCCAGTGCGAGCTGGTGGTGATCCTCGGTCACTACGCAATGGCCTGGCATCTCGGCACCGGCAAGACGCCGCTGACCGCCTGTGTTCGCGATTGGCAGCGCCACTGGCCCGTCGCCATCCCGCTGCCCCACCCCAGTCCCCGCAACAATCGCTGGCTGGCGGCCAATCCTTGGTTCGCTGAAGCGGTCCTGCCCGCCCTGAAGGCCCGGGTGAGAACGCTGCTCGACTCGCGCTGACCGGATGACGCGCCGGCGCATGACACCGGCCGGGCCGGGCTGAACGCCCGGCGGATCCGGTCTGCCGGACAGATCACCCGGCCGCGCCCTTCGCACAGCCGGGTCATTCGGTGTAGGGTGCCGGCAGGCTCCTCCTCCACCGCGCCCCGATGACCGACCAACCGAACCGGCTCGAGTTTTCCCTTCCCGGCTGGGTGCCCGCCTTCATGGGCGAATGGCCTGGCGGCGACGAGGCTGCGAGGATGGCATTCGTGGTCGAGGCCGCCCGCCGCAACGTTGCGATGAGTACCGGCGGCCCGTTTGCGGCCGGCGTGTTCGAGTCCGGCTCCGGTCGCCTCGTGTCGCTCGGGGTCAATCGGGTCGTGGCCGAGCAACTGTCGATGCTGCACGCCGAGATGATTGCCATCGCCCTGGCCCAGCGCGCCGTCGGCCGGGCGGATCTTGGCGTCGAAGGCTCACCGCCCCTCGAACTGGTCACCAGTGTCGAACCCTGCGCGATGTGTCTCGGCGCGGTCCTGTGGTCCGGCGTGGGCCGGGTCGTCTCCGGCGCCAGCGACGCCGATGCCCGGGCGATCGGCTTCGACGAAGGCCCGAAGCCCCCGGACTGGACGGCAACCCTCGCCGAACGCGGCATCACGGTCCGGTCAGAGCTGATGCGCCGGGAGGCCCGCGCCGTCCTCGAAGCCTATGCGCACGGCGGCGGTCCGATCTACAACCCCGGTTAGACTGTCGGCTCCCTGTCAGCCACCGCAACCGAGCCCGGCCCGTGCCCTTCTCAATGCCCCTGCTCCGTTTCGTCGCCAGCCTCGCCGCCCTGTTCGCCTGTGGCCTGGCTCACGCCCACGGGGTCGCCGAGGGCGACGCCCGCTTCATGGAGCAGTCCGCCGGCGCCCAGCTGGGGCCATTCCTGTACCTGGGCGCCAAGCACATGGCCACCGGCTACGACCACCTGCTGTTCCTGGTCGGCGTCATCTTCTTCCTCTACCGGATGAAGGATGTTGGCCTCTACGTCACGCTGTTCGCCGTCGGCCACAGCACCACGCTGCTCTACGGGGTGCTGTCGGGCACCCACGTCGATCCGTATCTGGTGGATGCCATCATCGGCCTGTCGGTGGTCTACAAGGCCCTCGACAACCTGGGCGCCTTCAAGGTGTGGTTCGGCATCCAGCCGGACACCCGCTCGGCGGTGCTGGTGTTCGGCTTCTTCCATGGCTTCGGACTGGCCACCAAGCTACAGGACTTCACGCTGCCCCGGGAGGGCCTGGTGGCCAACATCCTGGCCTTCAACGTGGGGGTGGAGATCGGCCAGGTCCTCGCCCTCGGCGCGATCCTGATCGCCATGGATGCCTGGCGGCGCAGCCACGCCTTCGCGCGCCAGGCCTTCGCCGCCAACGTGGCGCTGATGGCGGCCGGCTTCGTGCTGGTCGGCTACCAGCTGACCGGTTATTTCACGCAGGCCTGAGCCAGGAACTCGCATGAACGACGCACCCCACCGACGCCCGCTGCACGACATCGGCGACCTGGACCCCGGCGGCCTGCCCAGTGGTGGCAGCCTGTGGCGTGCCACCGGGGTGGCCATCCTGATCGCCACGGCGCTGCTCGTGCTGGCCGTCCTGCCGGCCGAGTACGGCATCGACCCCACCGGTCTTGGCAGCCGGCTTGGCCTCACCCGGCTCCACGCGGCCGACGCGCCGACCCCTGCGCCCGGCCCAGCCCCAGCGACCCCGGCCATGCCCCTCGCGGACACCCCCGTCGTGCGGGCAGACGGCCCGTATCGTAGCCAGACTCTGGACCTGCCGCTGATGCCCGGGCAGGGCTTCGAGATCAAGGCCCTGATGAAGACGGGCCAGGGCTTTTCCTTCGAATGGGTCGCAGATGGCGGGACCGTGCACGTCGATATGCACGGCAACGCCGTCGGTGCTGCCGAGAACGACTTCACCAGCTACTGGGTCGAGGACGCCCTGGCACGGGCGGGCGGCAGCTTCCGTGCGCCCTTCGATGGTGCCCATGGCTGGTACTGGGAGAACAGGGGCGACACGCCCGTGACCATTCGCCTGAAGATCGGCGGCTTCTACGAAGAAGTCTACATGCCCTGAGGCCGGCCGCGCCCGGGACAGGCAGCCGGGGGCCAGACCAGGGCGCCGCAGCGCAGGCCGCGGCGCAATGGCGGGGGCTCAGACCTTCCAGCCGCCGGTGGGTGCCTCGCCCCAGGTGTTGCCGTCGCGGTCGATGCCACCGATGGGACGCCCGAACTGTTGGCCGCCGTGGGCGTTGTTGTGCCAGTGCTCCCGAACGATCGACCCCGAGCGGTAGCGATGATGGGTCGAACCGGAGCGCTGCCGGCCCGTCCGCGCTCCTTCGCCCGCGTTCTCGTTCGCCTGCCGGTCACCCTGTGTGGCGTAGGTGCGCGACGTGGCGGTATCCACGGGCGCCCCGCGGCGGCCGTGCCTCATGTAGGTTTCGTCACCCATTGATCCATCTCCCTGTTGAGTCGTGGTCCGTTGCAACGGTGCCCGGCACGATTGTCTGGCGGCGTCCGCCAACGGGCCTCGCCGCCCATTGTGATTCACCGGGCAAGCGCCATTCTGGATCAAAAAGTGCGGTTCCGCCGACCGGATTCAAGGCCGGGGCGCCGCAACGCGCCGGCCGCCTGCCCCAAGGCCGGGCAAGGTTCGGCCAATGCGGCTTCAGGATCCGGCGAGGCGGTCCAGATAGACGGCCAGCAACGCTTCCGGCTGTTGGCCGAACAGCCGGATTCGACCGGTATGCCCGAGGACCAGCAGACCGACCATCTGGGCGAACAGGGCCGTGGTTTCGACCAGCGCCCGCTCGGGCGGGACGCCCGCGGCGATCAGCGCGGACTCGACCGGCGCCAGCGCGTCGCGCAGCCGGGCATTGAGGGCGGCATTGAGTTCCGGTGTCAGTCCCATCGGGCGCACCCCGTTAAAGAGGTAGAAGCCCAGGTCCAGCTCGCGCGGGTGATCGCGGTAGAAGGCGTAAAAGGCGCCTGCCGCGCAGCGCATGCGCTCATGCGCCAGGGTCTGCCCCTCGACGGCGGCGCGCACCACGCTATTCAGCCGCTCCAGCGATTCGCCCAGCAGGGCGCCGTAGATCGCCTCCTTGCTGTCGAAGTAGCTGTACAGCGCACCGGGCGTATAGCCGGCACGACGCGCGATCTCGCGCAGGCTGGCGCCAGCGAGGCCCTTCTCGGCAAACGCCTCCCGGGCCGCTTCGAGGATCAGCGCTCGCCGCGCACCGCTCACGGCGCGCTCGCGCCGCCGCCGCGCATCCACCGGCCCTTCGGGTTGACTTGACTCGACCATGGCTCGCATTTTAACGTCGTTCCATAAATTGAACACTGTTCAATATCTGGAGACGCCTCATGCCACCCCTCGCTCTCTACGCCGGCCCGCAGCGCGTCATGGACGGCGACGCCTATCGCGACTCCCTGCGCCAGTACACCCCCCGCGTCTTCGTCGACGGCCGCACGGTGGAATCCGTCGCCGATGAGCCCGCCTTTGCGCCGGGCATCAACGCGCTGGCCGTCAGCTACGACTTCGCGCTGGACGAGGCGCGGGCCCCCCTGATGCGGGCCGCGCAGGCCTCGCGCGGCCGCAGCGTGAATCGCATGCTGCACATCAACGAGTCGTCGGGTGATCTGCTGAACAAGCTCGAGGCGGTACGCCTGTTGTGCCAGGAGACCGGCTGCGCCCAGCGCTACCTGACTCACGATGCAATGAACGGGCTGGCCCAGGTCAGCGCGGTCCTCGATGATGCCAAGGGCGGACGCGAGCACCGCGACCGCTTCGCGGCGTACCTGACCCACGTCCAGGACGGCGATCTGGCCGTCGGCATCGCGATGACCGACGCCAAGGGCGACCGTAGTCGCAAGCCCCACCAGCAGCCCCACACCGACGCCTATGTGCACATCGTGGCGCGCAACGGGCGCGGCATCGTCATCTCGGGCACCAAGGCCATTGTCACGTCGGCGCCCTACGTTCACGAGCTGCTCGTGATGCCGTGCCGGTCAATGGGCGAGGAAGACGCCGACTTCGCCGTCTGCTGCGCCCTGCCGGTGGACGCCGAGGGCATCACGATGGTCGCCCGCCCGGCCGGACGGCCGGGCGAGAAGCCGGAGCATGGCGCGCCGCTATTCTCGCGGCGCTACGGACAATCCACCGCGGTGGTGATCTTCGATCGGGTCTTCGTCCCCTGGGAGCGCGTGTTCCTTGCCGGCGACTGGCAACACTCGGAAGTGCTCACCTACAGCTATGCCACCCACCATCGTCACAGCTGCATCGCCGCCCGGGCCGGCTTCGGCGATCTGCTGATCGGCGCCGGCGCGCTGATGTGCGAGGCCAACGGCTTCGATGATCCCGGCAGCAAGTCCAACCTGCGCGACCCGATGGTCGAACTGATCAAGATCGTCGAGGGCTTCTACGCCTGCGGCGTGGCCGCCAGCGTGTATGGCGCGGCCGACCCGCTGGCCGGCAACTTCATGCCCGACCCGGTGTTCGCCAACATCGGCAAACTGCTCCTCGCCACCCAGATCTACGACATGCACCGGCTCGCCCATGAGGTGTCGGGCGGCCTGATCGTCGCCCTCCCCGGCCCGGATGAGGACCACAACCCGGCCACCGCGGCCAGCCTCGCCGACGTGCTGCGCGCCAATCCGGCGATTCCCTATGACAGGCGTGCCGAGACAGCCCGCTTCATGGAAGATCTCACCGCCTCCTACCAGGGGGGCTGGTACTCCCTGATCAGCCTCCACGGGGGCGGATCCCCGGCGGCCATGAAGCAGGAGATCTGGCGCCACTACCCCATCGGCGACAAGGTGGCCCTGGTCGAGCGCCTGCTCGACCGCGGCGTGGTGAACGACCCTACGCGCCCGATCACCCGCAACCGCCAGCCCGGGCGCTGCTGCGACGCGGGCTGTGCCCAGCCCGGACAGGCGGTGATGGTGCCGATGCCTCGAGCGTGAGCGCAGCCCCCCGGCGCCGGGCAGGCACGCTCATTCGGGCAGCCCCCGCCAGGCGCGAATGGCCTCCCAGGCCACCGCGTTGAGGGCGAAGCGTGGTGGCGCCGGCACCTTGCCGGCCCGATCCCGCTTGCCGGTCCGCAGCACGCCCCCCTGCGCCACGATCAGCATGCCGCCGTAGATGTCGTCGTTGAATCCCGTGCAAATGCTGACGCAGTAGGGCCCACCGGCGCCGAGACCGGTGAACTCGATCGCCGGCGTACCGGACAGGGACACCCGTTCGAACACGCCCTGCCTCAGTGCACCAGGAGCCCGATCCGGATCCACCACTGGGAAGAACTGGATATTCCACGACGTCACGGTGCCCGACGGGCCAGGCGTATCGAAGGTCAGGGCGTGGTCGCCAAGCGGGAAGCTCGCCAGGTCGGCATCGCGAGCGGGTGGCACCTCGGGCGTCGGGTGTTGCGCGATCCAGCCGTCCAGCGTGGTGACGCCGCTGCCGGACAGATCAGCCCCGGCGTGGAGCCAGACGTTGTCGTCGAGTTGATCGAGTTCATATCGCACCAGGGCGGCCCCTGCCGGAAACACCCGCGTATCGCCATCGTCGCCGCCTGGCGCCACGCTGGCCTGCAGCCAGCCTTCGACCTCCGACAGACGTTGGCCCGCAACCTCGAACCGGGCGAAACGGTAGCGCCAGCGCACGCCGGAATGGGCGAGCGTCAGGACACCGGAGCCATCGGCCGCCGCTGCGAAGGCGCCAAGCACGCCATGGGCGGGTTGCGGTTGCCAGTCACCCGTTGCCGCCGCCAGCTCGAGACGGGCTGCCTCGGACACTTCGGCATCTTCCCAGCGATTCTCCACCCAGAGCCGTTCGGTGAAGCTCAGGGCAGCGTCGAACCTGAGCGCACCCGAGGCATAGAAGCAGCAGGCCAGGCCGAATCCCTGAGCGTCGAAGGTACGGTAGACCTGGCCCGCCACGGCCGATGCGGGCAGGTGGCTGCCGCCGTAGGCGTGCATCCGCTCAATCACGTCAGGTGCAAAGGCAAAGCGCTCGCCCGACACCCGCGACAGCACTCGCGCTTGCAGATCCGCCACCTGGGGCGCGGCCAGCCCTTCGGCCGAGATCAGTTCCGCGGCCCGTTGCATGGCCACCTCGACGACGGCCCGATGGCGAATCGCCGGCGCCTGCGCCACCCCGGACAGCCGGAAGCCCTCGCGGACCTCACCGGTCACCAGAAACACGGTCCGGGCCACGTTGGCCACGACCCGGCTCGCATCGTCGCTTGCATCCGTGTAGTCCGCCTCCGGATCGGCGCCTGCCGGCAGGCCCAGCGCGGCCGCCACCTCGTCGGCCGCCGCGGGCCGGGACTGGCCGAGGCGCTCGATGCGGTTCACCACCAGGGTGGTGAGCGGGCTCAGCACCGCCTCCGCCCCCTCATCGGCGAGGCCGGCCAAGGTGACCGAACGCTTTCCGGCTGCGGCCAGGGTCACGCCACCGTCGTCCACGTCGCGGGCAACGACGGCATCCACCTCCGCCAGCACGGTCCACGGCCGGGGCAGGGATGGCACGCTGCCCAGTGCGATGTGGAAGCGGCCATCGCCCTCACTGGCGGCGTCCGGCTCGTCCGCCCCGCACCGTTTGTCTCCATCGAGATCGACGCAGACCCGGGCGCCGGCGATGGGGCCATCCACGACCCGGCCGGAGACGGTCAGCGCGACCGCCGGGTCACCTCCCCCGCCGCCGCCACAGCCGGCCGCCAGGCCGACGAGCAGACAGCCGGCGACCCGCGCGCACGGGGCAGCAACCCCGACGAATGACGGCATACGGCCTCCTAAGCACGTACGAAACGACCACATCGTATCACCGAGGAATCTGCGAATGTCATGGCGTGCCGGGTCGCCCGTTCCCCGGAGGACGGGCCTGCACATCGCCCGGCACGAAGCGCGGTGCAGGGTAACCGCTCGCGTTTGCC
>JBNLCM010000060.1:0-89345 GCA_050303815.1 Rhodocyclaceae bacterium | reverse complement strand
CGCCCACGTCGATCCGCGAGGCGCGGATCTCGACCTGGCCCCGGGCGACGAGCTCGCCGTGCACCGAGACCAGTCCGTCGGCCGACAGCTGCACGGCTTCGCTGCGCGCGAGGAGCTCCGCCGCACTGCCTTCGAGCACGTCGCCGATCGTGCCGTCTTCCGCGATCCCGGCGATGAAGAGCGCGTCGACGCCGGCTTCGATGCTTCCGCCCGGGGCCTCGACCTGGACGATGACGTCCTCGCCGGCGGCGATCACGCCGTTGTTCTCGACCCGCTCGCGGCTGCTGACGCGGGTGCTGCGCCGGGCCTGGAGCGTGCCGTCGTTGTGCACGGCGATGCCGCTGTCGATCTCGAGGTTCGCTTCGGCGACGATCCGCCCGCTGTTGGTGAGGCTGCCCCGGCTGTCGAGCACGAGGCCGCCCTCGCGCGTGGCGAGGGTACCGGCGTTCCTGACCCCGACGCCCGCTTCGGTGCCGATCAGGCGGATTTTGCCGGCGTACATGCCGCCCAGCTCAGAGACGTCGAGGGCGAAGAGCGGCGCCTCGCCTTCGCCCTCGGTCGGGCGGATCTCGGCCAGGTCGGCGCTGATCGCATTGGCGCCAGTGACGACGGTGAGGTCCTTGGCGTGCACGGCGCCGTTGATCTCGACCGCGCGGGCGAGGATCTCGGCGTAGTCGGTGTCCGAGGCGTCGAGCCCGCCCGCGCCCACCCGCACGGTGCCGCGGCGTACGTCGTAGCCGGCGAGCCGGCCGTCCTCGAAGCGCGGCGCGCCGGTGGTGAGGGTGGCGCGGCTGGCGTTGATGAAGCCGGCCCCGTCCACATCGATGCCCGCCGGGTTGGCGATGACTACTTCGGCCCGATCCCCCGCCACTTCGACAAGGCCGCGCAACTGGCTCGGGTCAGCCGATCGCACCTCATTGACGATGATCCGCGCGGTTCCCTGGGCCATCCACGGGTTGCCGGCCACCGCGCCGCCCAGATGGGTCACGGCGCCAGCGCGACTGTTGTTGAGAATTGCCCCGTCCCCGCTCACATCGAACCGGCTGTAGGTGTTACGCGAAACGCCTGCCGCAGAAGGCGTTTGCACATTCACGAGTGGCACACCACCGGCCTGAAGCACGGTCGCCTGCTGCTGGCCCGGCGCCGTCGGGTCTGCGACGATCTGCGCCGTACCGGCCGCCGGCAGCATCGACAGGGCCAGCGCCAGCCCGCTCATCGTCGGTACCCGGCGCCAGCCGGCCGACCGGCCCGTGCGTCGCGCGCCCTTGCAGGGGCGGCCCAGCGCGCTCTCGCACACGGCCATCCACTGGCCGCGGTGACGGTTGAAGATCAGGCGATAGCGATGCTGGTTCATGGTCGAGCCCTGGTTCATTCCGGTAGAAAACCTCGCAGACGAGCCACGCCAGAGGCGGCGAGGACCGCGAGGGGTGCATTCCAGCCGTGTAAACCAGCGCCCGGACAAGTGACGCGAACAATGCTATTGGAATTATTCGATGACGTGAAGGCGTCCTGCCCGCGGGACAGTGGATGGCCTTATGTCTTTGGTTTGATTATGCGCAAGCAGATGAGAAGCGGAGCGAATGTTTCATGCCTACGGCATTCCGCGCCATGCCTGCCCATCGAGGCCGCAAGCGGGCGACACCACGACCGCAACGGGTGCCCGCCCGAGGCACAACGCGATGCATGCAAAACAATGTCAAATGGATTGATGCGCCGCCTGAGCAGCGGATCGCCGGATCAGCTGGTCTGAATGTGCACCCGGCAATCCAGCGTCGCCGTCACCCCATTCGCGTAGAAGCCCCCCTCCACCGGCATGGTGCCGGCCTGGCCCGGTGCCGCGCACAGCGCCACGTGGTCGTCACTCACGCGGCAGCCATGGGTCGGGTCCCAGCCCCGCCAGCCAATGCCGGGCAGATGGACTTCGGGCCAGGCATGAAGGAAGCGCTGGCCATCGTGGGTATCGGCGAAGGCCTGGTAGCCACTGACGAAGCGCGCCGGGATATGCTGGCTGCGGCAGGCGGCCATGAACAGCACGGTCACGTCGCGGCAGGCGCCGCTGGCGGTGGCGAGGGTCTGCCCGGGCGACTGGGCGTCGCCGTCGATGCGGATGTGGCGGTCGGTGCGGGCCTGCAGGGCCTGACAAAGCGCATCAAGGAAGGCCAGCGCATCGTAGCCGGCCTGGTGGGCAATACGGGCGGCGAAACGGCCGACCGCGGCATCGGGTTGGGGTTCGACCAGGCAGGCGGAGAGGGCCTCATCCGCCCAGGGCGGCCATGGCAGGGCCGGCAGGCTGCCGAAGGGCAGCGGGGGCAACGCCAGGGTAGACAGCACAAACTGGCTCACCACGCGCAGCGCGGAGGTGGTGCCCGCGAAGCTCACGACCACGCTCTGGTTGCCGGCGGCATCGGTTTCCACGACACGCGAGACCGGTAGCGGGTCGATCCAGAGCGCCCGCGAGAGCCGCTGACCGGCGTCGGGCCGGGGCTCGAGTCGCAACCGATGGGGTGCGAGACCCACCGGTACGCTATAGCGATAGAGGGTTTCGTGTTCAACGCGGAATTGCATGGGCGGGCGACCTGGAGGGCGGGGTCACAGAGCGAGCTTGGCACCACGCACCGGCCGATGTCGAGCGGAATCACCACGGCCCCGTCGCCGCCCGCGGGACGATCCGGCGATCAGCGGCTCGGGGCTGGCCACCGCTATCATGCTGCGCAGACCGGCGCAGCCGCGCCACGATCATGCAAGGACGCCGTGACCGTGACATTCATCGTGAAGCGCACCGATACGCCGCGCCGGCAATCCGGCCGCTGGCGCCTGGCGCTGCTGGCGACCCTGGTATTCGTCGTGTCCCAGGCCAACCTCGTACGCCTGATCGGCCCGCTGGAGCCGAACATCGTCGTGCTGCAGACGCGCTTCACGGCCGAGGCCTTCTGGTCCGTGCTGCAGGCCTGGGGGCCGGAGGGGCTGGCCCGCTACCGGGCCCACCTGCCCTACGATTGGCTGCACCCGTTCCTGTATGGCGTGATGGGCTGGCTGTGGGTGCGCCGTACCCCCCTGTTCACACGCTGGCCCGCGCGCCGGTCCCGCGCGCTGTCCTGGTCGCTGCCGCTGGCGGCGGTCTGCGATCTGCTCGAGAACGCCCTGCATGTCGCGCTGCTGGCGCGGCCGCCGGGTGGCAGCGCGCTCTTCGTGGCGCTGGCGGGCACCGCCAGCTCGCTCAAGTGGTTTCTGGCAGTGGCATTCGTCGTGGCGCTGGCCGCGGCGGGCACCACCTGGCTGTGGCGCCGCGGCCAGGGAGAGGCCTGAGGCCTCGAGCGGCATGCTATGTTGCCGATGTCGTCGCGCCAGCCGGCCTGTGCCGGTGCCCGGCATGACTCCTCCCGCGGCGGGTTCCCATGGATGCGTTCTGGATACTGTTGTTGCTGATCGCCATTTCGGCGGTCTTCTCACTCACCGAGATGGCGCTGGCCTCTGCCCGCAAGGCGCGCCTCAGCCTGATGCTCGAGGCCGGCGACAGCCGCGCCGGGGTCGCGCTGGCAATCAAGGAAATGCCCAGCCGCTTCCTCGCGGCAACGCAGACCGGGATCACCGCGGCGTCGCTGATGGCGGGCATTTTCGGCGAATCGGCCATGAAGACTTCCCTCGAAGAGGTCGTGGCCGGCGCCGTACCGTCGCTGGGTAGCGTCACGGACGAGATCTCGCTGGCGCTCACCATCGCGATCGTCACGGCGCTGTCCATCGTCTTTGGCGAGATCGTCCCCAAGCGCATCGCGATTGCCTACCCCGAGCAGGTGGCCGTGCGGGCGGCGCCGCTGATGCAGTGGTTCATCCGCCTGCTCTCGCCCGCCATCCATTTCCTGTCGTGGGCGTCCGACGTGGTGCTGCGCCTGCTGCCGCTGCGCTCGGCGCCGGCGGTGGCGGGGGTGGAGGACATCCTGGCCTACGTCGACGAGAGCGAGCGGGCGGGGGCCATCCGGCCCGAAGAGAGCCACCTGCTGGGCAATGTCTTCCGCCTGGACGATCGCCGCGTGGCGGCAATCATGACGCCCGCGGCCGACGTGATGGTGCTGGACCTCCAGCAAGCCCGCGCGATGAACCTGGCCAAGCTGCGCGAAGCGCCCTACTCCCGGTTCCCGATCTGCAAGGGGGGCCTGCAGAACACGGTGGGCGTGGCGGAGAGCCGCACGCTGCTGCAGGCGGCGCTGGCGGGCGAGATCGATTTTGCCGAGACACCCATGATCCAGCCGCTCTATGTGCCGAGCGTGCTCACGCTGATCGACCTGCTGGCGAGCTTCCGCGCCCACCGCACCACCTTTGCGTTTGTCGTCAACGAGTTCGGCCAGACCGAAGGCATCGTCACGCTGGGCGACCTGCTGGAGACGGTGGTGGGCGACATGAGCCCGACTGCGGCCGACCCGGAAGACGCGCTCGCGGTGCGCCGCCCGGATGGCTCGTGGCTGCTCGACGGGCTGCTGCCGCTCGACGAAATGAAGGACAAACTCGGCATCCGCAGCGTGCCAGACGAGGCCCTGGGCAACTACCACACGGTAGGCGGCTTCGTGCTGGCGCTGCTGGGCCACATCCCGAAGAAGGCCGAGCGGTTCGCGTGGGACGGCTGGCTGTTCGAGGTGGTGGATGTGGATCGCAACCGGGTCGACCAGGTCCTGGCCACCCTCAGCGAGACCACCGAGGACGCCGCCGAAGCGTGAGCACCGGCTTACAGTGACACCGTGGACGGAACCGGGCCGGGCGCCCGGAGGCGTCCGGCCCAGCCAGGGGCCCGGCTCGCGCGGGCCTCGCCATCAGGCGATGGTGATATTGCGCTTGGGCTGCGTTTCCTTGCGCGGCAACTGCAGGCTCAGCACGCCGTCTGCGAAACGCGCCACGGTGTGCTCGACATCCACGTCGGCACCCAGCTGGAAGCTGCGTGCGATCTTGCCGAAGTAGCGTTCGCTGCGGATCAGGCGGTCGCCATCACGCGCTTCCTTCGCCTGCCGGCGCTCGGCCGAGATCGAGACCAGCGGACCATCGACCTGCACGTGGATGTCCTCCTTGCGGACACCGGGCATCTCGGCATGCACCTCGTAGCCCTCGGCGTTCTCGCGGACGTCGATGCGCATCGGCGCCGCCTCGTCCTTCTTGCCGAACTCCACGGGACGCACGAAGAAGCCGCGGAAGAAGTCTTCTACCGGATCGAAGGGTTTCATCTTGTCCATGGTCGTCTCCTCTTCTGGACTGCACACGGGACCACTTGATCGTGCGTGGTCTCTCCACTTCCAAGATAGTGTCGACCTGACCGGCTTCAAGCGCCCGCGGACCAATCCTTGACGCCGGGCAAGCTTTCAGCCGCGCGCCGGTTCGGGCACCATGGTGGCTGGCCGCGCTGTCCGGCGCGGTGTGAATCAGGGACGAAAACTCCGAATGAAGACCTTGCTCCTGACCGGGCTGCTGGCGGCGGCCCTGCTCCCCGCGGCGCCCGCCGCCGCGGCCGATGTGGACGTGGATATCCGCCTGCCGGGCATACGGATCCACATTGGCGATCGCGACCGGGACGGCCGCTACTGGGATGGCGAGCACTGGCGCGAGCCCCGCTGGTGGCAGGACAACTGTCATCGCTTCAAGAACCACAAGGATTTCCGCGGCCGCTGCGACCCGCCAGCCCAAGGACCAAAGCACTGCCCGCCCGGGCAGGCCAAGAAAGGCAACTGCTAGGGTCTTCCTACCCCGCGGTCAGCGCAGCGTGCCGGGCACTCACTGTCGTGGATGGCCTCGACCTGGCCGAGATTGGCCACGAAGCGCTCGACGAGCGTGGGGTCGAACTGCTTGCCCGACTGGGCGATCAGGTAATCCACCGCGTTCTGGACCGACCAGGGGTCCTTGAACGGTCGCGCGGACACCAGGGCATCGAAGACGTCGCAGATCGCGGTGATGCGCCCCTCGACCGGTATTTCCTCGCCCCGCAGGCCATTGGGGTAGCCACTGCCGTCCCACCGCTCGTGATGGCTGGCGGCAATATCGGCGGCCATGCGCACCAGCGGCGAGTCGGTGTTGTCGAGCAGCATGCTGCCATCACCGGCGTGGCGCTTGATCTGCTCGAACTCCGCGTCCGTGAGCTTGCCCGGGCGCATCAGCAACTCGTCCGGCACCATGACCTTGCCGACGTCGTGCAGCGGCGCGGCCCGCTCGATCAACTGGGCGGTTTCTTCCGACATCTCGGAGAGCCGCGCCAGCAGGCCGGCCAGGCGGCCGACCCGACGGATGTGCGGGCCGGCGCTGCGGTCACACATTTCGCAGATCTCGCCGAGCTTATGGACGAAGGTGGCCGTCGCGGTATCGAGCTCTTCGGTACGTTCCCGCACCTTGGCCTCGAGGTCGCGGTTCACCTCGCGCAGGCGGGCCAGGGAGTCCTGCATGCGCAAGGTGTTGCGGACCCGCAGGATCACTTCGGTCTCGTCGAAGGGCTTGCCGACGAAGTCGTTGGCCCCGAGCTCGAGGGCCCGCAGCCGGACCTCGTCCGATACGATCCCGGTCACGACGATGATCGGCACCTGCTCGTCTTCCGCCAGCTCGCTGCGAAGCAGCTCCATGACCTCGAAACCGTGCAGGTGCGGCATCTCGAGGTCGAGCAGCAGCAGGTCGAAATCGCCATGTCCCGAGAGGGTGGGCAGGACCCGGCGCGGATCGGTGACGATCTCCACGTCCCGCACGCCGCCGCGCGTCAGTACGTCATGCAGCAGGGCGGCATGGCTGGGCGAATCGTCGCAGACGAGAACCTTGGATTCGTATAGGTGTGGGTCGATCAGCATCGTCTTTCCGCGGGCAGTGCGGCACGGCCTCCAATCTACGGCCTCTGCGCGACGAGCTTTAGGGTCCGCGCCACGGCAGGAGCAGCCGGTGGCAGCCGAGCACCCACAACCAGCCGGCCAGCAGGCCGACGACGACATCGGTCGGAAAATGTACCTGCAGGTAGAGCCGGGTCAGCGCCACCCCCACCGCACCGAGCACCGCCAGGCCGAGGGCCAGGCTGCGCCAGGGGGCCGGCGCGAGCAGGGCCAGGATCAGCAAGCCGGCGGCAGCCTGCAGGGAATGGGCACTGGGAAAGGACGGATCGCCCGGCAGCGCACCGACCAGCTCGTGCAGGCCGGGCCGGGGCCGCTGAACCCAGTACTTGAAGCCCTGACACAGGGCCACCGCGCCCCCCATCGCCCCGACAACGAAAATGGCTTCGTCGCGGCGCCCCGCGCGTGCAAGGCCCAGGGCGATCACCACCAGCAGGGGCGCCAGCACCAGGATGGAGCCCAGCCAGGTCCAGCCGGATGCCAGCGCATCGCCGATCGGCCCGCGCAGGTCGCGCATGGCCGTCAGCAGCTGGACGTCCAGATCCGGCACCGTGCATTGGCCGCCGGGGCACAGCCACAACGCCCCGCCGAGGGGCAGGATGAGGGCGACGAGCCACAGCCCGAGGCCGTGGCGCCAGGGAAGGCGGGGTTCTGCGTTCATGAGCAGGAAGACCCCGGCGGCGCCCGGCCGGTTCCCCCACCCGCCTGGCGCTCAGCGGGTCGCTGGCAGCGCCACGCCCATCAGCACGAAGAGGCCGCCACAGGTCTTGTTGAATCGACGCCCGACCCGCTGCAGCCAGGGCCGAATGCGGTGCGCAAGGCGCGCCAACAGATACTCGACGGCAAACTCGACCACGCCAAAGGTGGCGGCCATCACGACGAACTGGCCGGCGAGCGGTCGCGCGGGGTCGATGAACTGGGGCAGAAAGGCGCCATAGAACAGCAGCACCTTGGGGTTGGACACCGCCGCCAGGAAGCCCTGCCGGAGCAGGGCCGTCGCCGCCTGCCCGCGGCTGCCCGGCGCCAGCGGCGCCAGATCGGGTGCTGGCGCACGCCACAACTGGACGCCCAGCCAGATGAGGTAGGCCCCACCGAGCAGCTTCAGGACGAGCAGGGCATTGGCCGAGGCCTTCAGCAGCGCCCCGATGCCGAGCATCGACATGGCGATCAGGAGCACGAAGCCAAGGCTGCCACCGGTGATGGTGAGCAGCGTCCGGCGGTGGCCGTGCAGGGCACCGTGGGTCAGCGCCAGCAGGCTGTTCGGCCCGGGCGTCAGCGACAGGCCGACCACCGCGCCCAGATAGATCAACCAGGTCTCGATTGCCATGGCACCCCTCCCGTTTGCCGGTCCTCATCCCGCCCAGGGCGCGCCCGCTGGCGCGCCGTGAACACTGCTGCCATGATAGCCACACCCCAACCGCGGAGCGCACGAAGATGCCATCCCAACCCTTCCACCTCGCCTTTCCCGTCGACGATCTCGGGGCCGCCAGGCAGTTCTATGGCGGGCTCCTGGGGTGCCCGGAGGGTCGCAGTTCCGACCACTGGATCGATTTCGACCTGTACGGGCACCAGATCGTCGCCCACCTGGCGCCGGGTCGCGGCGGCCGGCAGGCAAGCAATCAGGTGGACGGCGACGACGTGCCGGTTCCCCACTTCGGCGTCGTGCTCGCCATGGACCAGTTCGACGTGCTGGCCGCCAGGCTGCGCGATGCCGGCACCCGCTTCATCATCGAGCCGCATGTCCGCTTCAAGGGGCTGGCCGGCGAGCAAGCCACGATGTTCTTCCTCGACCCGTCGGGCAACGCCCTGGAGTTCAAGGCGTTTGCCGACATCGGGCAGTTGTTCGCGAAGCAATAGCGGGCCATTACGTCCTGTTACAGGCTGTCGGCGGACCCTTAAGTCTCGTTTAAGTCCACGGCTCCGATAGTGGTGTCACGGCGCGCAAGGACGCGCACAACGACAAGACCACGTATCAGGAGAACAGCCATGCAACAGAAAGCTCTTCGGCGCAGTGCCACCGCGCTGGCCGTGGCGCTCGCCATCGGCGGCAGCTTCCAGATCGGCCGGATGGCCGTGCCCGAGGCCCAGGCTGCGCCCGATCGCCTCGCGCAGGCAGCCCCGGCCCCGACGATCACCCTCCCCGACTTCCAGTCCATCGCCGCGCGCCTCGGCCCGGCAGTGGTGAACATCTCGGTCGAGGGCACGGTCAAGACCTCGGCCCATTCGCCGCTCGCGCAGCTGCCCCCCAATGCCCCCTTCTCGGAGTTCTTCAAGCGCTTCGGGCCCGACCACAACCGACCGGGCGGCGAGCGCACCGTGCGCGGCCAGGGCTCGGGCTTCATCATCAGCGAAGACGGTGTGATCCTGACCAACGCGCACGTGGTGGATAACGCCACTACCGTGATGGTGCGCCTGACGGATCGGCGCGAGTTTTCTGCCAAGGTCGTCGGCATCGACAAGCCGACCGACGTGGCGGTGCTGAAGATCGATGCGAACGATCTGCCGACCATCCCGCTCGGCAGCCCTGAGAGTGCCCGCGTGGGCGACTGGGTGCTGGCGATCGGATCGCCTTTCGGCTTCGAGAACAGCGTGACGGCCGGCATCGTCTCGGCCAAGTCGCGCTCCCTGCCTGACGAAGGCTACGTGCCTTTCATCCAGACCGACGTGGCCATCAACCCGGGCAACTCGGGCGGACCGCTGATCAACCTGGCGGGTGAAGTCGTCGGGATCAATTCGCAGATCTACTCGCGCTCCGGCGGCTACCAGGGCCTGTCGTTCGCGATCCCGATCGATGTGGCGGCCAACATCAAGGACCAGTTGCTGGCCGATGGCACGGTCACGCGGGGCCGGATGGGTGTTGGCATCCAGGACGTGAACCAGGCACTCGCCGAATCCTTCGGCCTGCCGCGCGCACGCGGTGCGCTCGTCACCCAGGTCGAGAAAGGCAGCCCGGCTGATCAGGCCGGCCTGCGCTCGGGCGACGTGATCCTGGCCCTCGACGGGGAACCCGTCGAGCGCTCGGCGGAGCTGCCACCGCGGGTGGCCTCGATGGCCCCCGGCACCCCGGCAAGCCTGACCGTATGGCGCGACGGCGGCGAGAAAACCCTCGACGTGACAGTCGGCAAGCTCGAATCGAAGGCGGTGGCCAGCGCCTCCGACAACCAGGCCGGACAGGGCAAGCTTGGCCTGGCGCTGCGCCCCTTGACCCCCGGGGAGCAGCGCCAGGCCGATGCGGGCGAAGGTCTGCTGGTCCTTGACGTGGCCGGTCCCGCGTCGCGCGCCGGCATCCGCCCCGGGGACGTGCTGCTCGCACTCAATGGTCGCGCCGTATCTTCGGTTGAAGACCTTCGCGCCCTGCTCGACGGCGCCGGCAAGCATGTCGCCCTGCTGGTCCAGCGCAACGACGCCCGGATCTTCGTTCCGGTCGAACTCGGATGAGGACGGGCCGGGCGGGTTTGCCCGCCCGCTCCCGCGAGGAGGACGACATGAGACAGCTTTCGCAAGCCACCATCCGTCAGTTCCTGCGCACGGCGGCCATGGCCCTTGCCCTCGGAAACGAGGCCGCCCAGGCGGCCTCTCAAGGGGGTGCCGCGGCCAAGCCGCCCTTGCAGGACAAGGAAAATTCTTCCCTGGCACTGGCGCAACAGGCACGATCCGGGCCACAATTACGGATTGCCGGCGACCGCCCGCACGGTCGCATCCAACGGCCACACACACCGACTACCTGATGCCGATCGGGTAGCGCAAAATTTTGTGGGTTGGCCCCTTGAGCGGGGACAATCCGCCCCCAGATAGGTACCTTGGAGTTGGCCCGCCGCCACGCACTGGCAGCGAAGCCTGATCGGAGCCCACGATGAATCGCCAGACTGACAACACGATGCGCCAGATCCTGCGCACCGCCGCCTTCGCTATTGCCGTCCCGACCGCCGCCAGCACGGCCGCGGCGGCAGCGGTGCGCCCAGAGGCGGCCGACGCTCCACCACTCTTCCCGCTCAAGCTCGCACCGAAGATCGGCAGCACCGAAGAGGATGTCGCCGAGCCGATCAGCGTACGCGTGCTCGATGCCGCGGGCCGCTGCGTCCTCAATGCACGCACCCATGGCAAATGCACGGTCGGGCCGCTGCCCGCTGGCGAGTACGTGGTCCAGCTGCAGGCCGGCTCGTTCGCCGAAGAGCACGCATTGCGCCTGGGTAGCGGCAAGCGGGGCCTCCTGCGCTATCACCTCGGCGCCTGACACCCAGTCCCGACGCTGTCCGACGGCCGGGGGCTTCCCCGGCCGTCGGCGTTCACGACCCGCTGATCGATGGCCCCAAAAAGGCTGAGCCCGCGCTCGTCCAGCATCTCGATCCGCACCCGGTCGCCGGCAGACAGGTAAGGCGTACGGGCTTCGCCGGTTTCGATCTGCTCGAGCAGGCGACGCTCGAGCAGGCAACAGCAGCCGCCTCCACCCAGGTCCACCCGCGAGCGCTCCAGACTGTCTTGAGCCAGCGAGACCGTGCCGGACCCGATGATCGTGCCCGCCCCGAGGCGTCGGGTGCGCGCCGCATGAGCGATCAGGGCGCCAAAGGGAAAGTGCATGCCGTCGGCGGCCGCGAGGCGCGCGAACGGGGCACCGTTCAGGTCGACCCGCATGTCGCCGTGGACCCGACCGCCGCGCCAGCCATCGCCCAGCTCGTCCGGCGTCACGGCGACGGGCGAAAAGCTGGTCGATGGCTTGGACTGGACAAAGCCGAACCCGCGGGCGAGTTCGCCCGGCACCAGATGCCGCAGGGAGACGTCGTTGGCGAGCATCAGCAGCCGAACCGCGCCCAACGCAGCTTCGGCATCGGTGCCCGCCGCCACGTCATCGGTGACCACCGCAAGCTCGGCTTCGAAATCGAGGCCCCAGGCCGGGTCCGCGGACAGCGGGCTGCGAGCCGCGGCGAGGTCGTCCGAGGCCCCCTGATACATCAGCGGGATGTCTTCAAGGCCGGCCGGCAAAGCCGCACCGCGTGCACGGCGCGCCAGACGGACGTGGTTGAGGTAGGCGGAGCCGTCCAGCCATTGATAGGCGCGAGGCAGCGGCGCCAGGCACATCGCGGGATCGAAGGGCTCCGCATGGCGCGCATGGGCCGCCTCGAGTGTGATCGCCACCTCCTGCAGGCGGGGCGCGCAGCGGGACCAGTCGTCGAGTGCCGACTGCAGCGTGGCGGCGATGCCGGGCACCGTCTGACATCGGGTCAGGTCGCGACTGACGACGGCCAGGCTGCCATCGCGGCCACCTCGGTTCAGACTCGCAAGCTTCATCGCGGGAGCCCTCCGGCGTTCGTGTCCGGCCGATCGTGGCACCGGCCACTCGCACAGGCAAGCGCCGGGGTTGTCCGTTGCCCCCAAGGTGAGATCCGGTGCCGCGTGAAGCCGGGCCTTTCTCGACTTCCTCGACGCCAAGGCCTGCACCACGTGAAATAGACGGAGAACCTTGCGCTCGTGCAGGCGCCACCTCTCTCCCCCGCCACTGCCAATCGGCCACAGCCAGACCTTGACGACCGGCGCGGAATCTCCCATCCCGAGATCTCCCGCCTGATCGGCTTACGGCTGCCGTCTCCGATCCCCCGTTGGCGCTGCGTTTGCCGACAAGATCATGAAAAGCAATCCGACGCCGAAGACCAAGAAACCAAACCGCTCGCCGTACAGTGCGAGCCACATGGTGAAGGGACTCGTGCCCGCCATCGGTTGCGGCGCTGGCATCGTCACGAATTCTGCACCTGCCTGGATCCAGGGCATCCTCGCCAGGAGGCCCGCAATGGCTCCTGCGAAGCAGGCCATTGCAGACAAACTCCTGAACTTCACGATCCCGGCGATGGAAACTGCCACGAAAATCACAGGCAGCAATATCCAAGCAAGCTCGCCCCCCTTCGCAAGGCCGGACCAACAATTCGGTGCCGTGAAAAACTGATCCATCATCCGTACCTGTCGCTGCCGGCATACGCGCGTCTTACGAACAAACCACTGCGCAACAGGCACCCCAAGACTCAATGGTCGATTGCTCGCGCGCACTCTCACGAGAGTCCCAGGCGAGCGACGCGGAAACGTTCAAATCGACGAGTGCGCGCAGTTGCAGTGACGCCAGGAGTCAAAATCGCCCATCCGCGACCGGCAGCTTACCGGAAGCGAACCTCCAACGGCGGCTTGCCCGCGACGAGTCTACAGGGGCGAAGCTCGCAATCCGAACCAATGGGGCGGCTTGACCGCCTTGTTATTCGTTGCCTTCATTGACTAAAGAAAATACCTCCCTTCCGCTGTTTCCGCGATTTGCCACCCCAGATTCTCGTAGAAGCGACACGCCTCGACATTTGCTTCGATGCATTCTAATGACATCGGCAAACCGAACGTGTTTGTGCAGTGCCTCAGTAGCTCGCCGCCCACACCCTGCCTCTGGTGTTGTGGCAAGACGTAAAGATGGTGCAGGAAGTTCTCCGGCTCCCACACTGAGGCGAATGCCGCAATACCACCAGCGATTCTAGCCACAAGCATTTGTTCGCCCTCTACCACCCGCAAGAACGCTGCAAGATCGTGATCCCCCATCGGGAAGCTACCATTCTGCGCCCTTGCCTGATTGCACAGCGCGCACAGCAACGGCAACTCAGTTTCCTTTGTTTTTGGGCGACAGGTTTGCGGGATAACACTGACGCGATGAATAACCCGTTTGGCAAGCCACTGGTCTATTGCGGAAACCAGATGCCGTGCCAAACAAGGAGACACGAGAAGCGGCAAACTTGCGACCGCGTGGCGTGGTCGCCTCTACCGTTACATCCTTAGGCGGAAGGCACACCGCTTCTATGGCGTGACAGCTATCCGGCACGCCCTCTGACTGACGGCTTGTGGCTGCGGTTCGCGAACGTCAGCTTGTAGGCAGTGGAACTTCAGCAACAGCGAGCATCCCCGCACCGCAGTGAAGGGGAAGGCTGGACGGTTGCTCTGGGTCGATGGCCGTCGCGAGGTCGCGCGCCGTCGACGGACCAGAACCTTTACCTCGGTCAACGCGCGCGCCGGCCGAGACCGGCTAGGCTTGCGTCATTGCCCATTCGTCACACGCGCCGTGCCCGTCGTCCTCGAATTCCCGTCCCGCACCGAGCCGTACTCGCCAGACACCGATCCGGCCGCCGTCACGCAACTTGAATCCTTGCTGGGGGAGGCGTCGCGGCGGCTGATCGCCATTGTGGCCAAACTGATGGTGTTTGGCGGTGGAACCGGTCACAGGCATGCCCGTGCCGGCCGACAGGAGCTGCCGGAGTTGCTGGCCGAACTGATCGCCTTTTGCGAGGACCACTTCCGGCACGAGGAGGCGGTCATGCGTGCGGCCGGACTGAATGGCTTCGATCGGATCTGGCAGGCGCACACCAGTGCGCATGCGGAGTTGATGCGCGGCTTCTCGCTGGCCGCCGGTCGCGTTGCCCACGACGCGCCGCACGAGCTGGTCGAGCGGGTAGTGGCGCTGGTCGAGCAGTTCTGGTCGGCTCACCACGTGGAGCATGACCGCCTGGCCTGCGACGTGTTGCGTCAGAAGCTGGCCATGGAGGGTCGCTACGCCCTGCAGCCCTAGGGATGTGGCCGACTGTCCGACGAACGGGGCGGGCGGGGCTGCAGCCGCATTGCGCGTTCATTTCACGGTGGCGGGCGGGTCCGTCGAACGCGGAGGGCTTTAACCGGCAAGGCCAGACGTAGTACCCTCTCATTTCGTCAGATTCGGCAATTCCAACAATGGCTCGTCCTTCAGACGTCTCCGCCTATTGCAGCACGACCGCGGCAGCCAGGCGCCTGGGGCTGTCGCCGGGCACCGTGCAGCAGATGGTGGAGAACGGAACGCTCGAGGCCTGGAAGACAGCCGGCGGGCACCGGCGCATCCTGACGGCATCGGTTGACGCGTTCCTGGCGCGCTCCGGCGGCGGCACGGCGCCCCAGACGGAACCTCACGAACGCCTGCGGGTGCTGGTCGCCGAGGACGACGCGATCATGTGCAAGCTCTACGCCCACCACGTCGAGGACTGGGAACTGCCGATCGATCTCTGCATCGTGGGCAACGGGGTGGACGCCCTGCTCGAGCTGGGTCGCCAGCCGCCCGACATGCTGATCACCGATCTGATGATGCCCATGATCGATGGCTTCGAGATGCTGCGACGCGTCGCCGGCAATCCGCTGCTGGCAGAGACCGACATTCTGGTCATCACCGGCATGACCGACGAAGAGATCGAGGCGCGCGGTGGCCTGCCGCTCGATGTCACGCGCTATGGCAAGCCAGTGCCGTTCTCCGAGCTGCGCGGCTACACCCAGGCGAAGGTCGTCGCGCTGCGACGCCTGCAGAAGCGTCCGCGCTGAGCCCGCGCATCGCCGCGCGCCCGCTCAGAAGACCGTCCACCAGTCACCCTCCCAGTTCCGCCCGCGCGATCCCAGGCGCTGGTCGGTGACGAAGTCGCGCACTGCCGCCAGACGTTCGATGTTGTCGAGGAAGACGCGGACGACATCGGGGTCGAAGCGCCCCCCCCGGGCACGCCAGATCTCGTCCCGTACAGCCTCGTCGGAGCGGGTCGCGACGCGTCCTCGGGCCATGGTCCGGTCATCGTAGTAGTCGATGACCGCGACGATGCGCGCGGCGAGGGGAATCCGGTCGCCCGCCAGCCCGGCCGGATATCCGCCACCGTCCCAGTGCTCGTGGTGGCACAGGGCGATCTCCGAGGCCATGTTGAGAACCGGAATGTCGCTGCCGCCGAGGATGCGCGCGCCGATCTCCGTGTGGCTTCTGAGCAGGCGCGCCTCGAGCTCACCGGGCTCGGCTTCGCCGCGCAGGATGTCCTGGGGCACGGCGATCTTGCCGACGTCAAGCATCGGCGCGGCATGCAGCAGCATGTCGCACCATGTGCGCGGGCGGCCCAGCTCGCGGGCCAGGATGGCCGAAAGGGCCCCGATGCGCACGATCCGGACACCGCTGTCACCCTCCTTGAACTCGGCGGCATGGGCCAGCCGGAACAGGGTCTCGTGGTGGGCCCGGGTGAGGGCGCGGAAGGCGGCGTCGCGCTCGCTTCTGACGCGATGGAAGTCGTCCACGAGCCGATACATCTGGTTGAAGGCGGCCTCCCGCTCGACCCGCTCATGTTTCAGTTGCTCCAGAGGCAATTGCAGGGGGTCTTCGTCGATCACCGGCACGCTGGCGTCGGACAGGTAGATCTCGGTCACGGCGCCGTACGTGGCCGTTGCGTTCTCGCTCATGTGTGTGCCTCCTCTGATTCGGTTGCCGCAGCCCGCCCACCCTCTGCTGCCACGGGCAGCCACAGGGTGATCCGGGTCCCCTCGCCGTGGCGGCTCTCGAGCGTCACGCTTCCGCCATGCAGCTCGATGATCTCCTTGACCAGCGACAGTCCGAGCCCGGTGCCCGGAATGTTCCCTGACGTATCCGCGCGGAAGAATCGCTCGAAGGCCCGGGCCGTCTGCTCGCGTGTCATGCCGATGCCCCGGTCGGTGACCTCCATGCCCACACGCCGCCCGTTCCCCTCGCCTTCAAGCAGGACGCGCAGCGCGATCTCGCCACCTTCCGGCGAGTACTTGTAGGCGTTCGACAGGATGTTGGTGAGCGCCTGCTGGATCTTCGCGGCATCCACGTCGACCCACGGCATCGGATCGAGCCGCGTCACCACCACCTGGCGCCGGTCGCCCGGCATCATCAGGGCCTTGAGGGTTTCCCGGACAATGCTGTCGAGGCCGATCCGGTCCACCTTGAAGTCCTTGCCCGCACGGGCTTCGATACGGGCCAGGTCGAGCAGTTCGTTGAGCAGATTGGTGAGCCGAGTGGACTGGCGATTGATGGTCTCAAGGAGGTCACGGGTCCGGACCTCGTCGTATTTGCGATTCAGCAACAGCTCGGAGAATCCCATGATGCTGGCCATCGGCGTGCGCAGTTCATGGGCAGCCGTGGACAGGAACTCGCTCTTCATGCGATCCACTTCGGTCTCGCGGGTGATGTCGCGGAAGTAGATCACCCGGCTGGCCGCGTCCGATCCCGCCTGCCGGATGCTGCGCGACAGGACGCGATGGGTGGGTTGCAGCAGCGTCAGTTGGTTCCGCCCATGGCTGCGGGCGCAGTTCGCCCGGTCGTCACACTGGTCGCAATCGGCCATGCAGTCGGACAAGGCAGGGAAGAGCTGGGCCGGATCGCAGCGCTCGCGCAGGCAGGCGTCGAAGGCCTCGATGCTCATGCCCTCGAGTTCGCCGACGTTGAGGCCGACCATGCGCTCGAAGGCGGGATTGGCGAAGGCCAGTCGCCCCGCGGCATCGAAGGAGACGAAACCGTCGGGGCTGAGGGTGAAGATCGTATCAAGGCGAACGAACCACTCGAACATGCGGGCTTCGGCGTCCCGCTTGTCGGTGACGTCGTTCTGCACGCCCACGTAGTGGGTCACGCGACCGGTCTGGGGATCCCGTACCGGGGCCATCGACAGCTCGTTCCAGAACATCGTCCCGTCCTTGCGGAAATTGCGCAGGACCACCTGGCAGTCGGTCTCGGTCTCGAGGGCCTCGCGGAGCGTGTCCAGCTCGGGCTGGGCCGTTTCGTCACCCTGCAGGAAGCGGCAGTTGGATCCGATGACCTCGGCAAGCTCGTAGCCGGTGATGCGGGTAAACGCGTCGTTGGCGTAGACGATGGGATGGCCCGGCTGGGTCATGTCGGAGATCACGATGCCGTTCGAGCTGGCCTGCAGCGCACGGTCGCGGATGCGCAGCTCCTCCTCGGCCTGGTAGCGCTCCGTGATGTCGGAGAGTGACCCATTGATACCGTTGATCTGGCCCACGTCGTCGTGGGAGGCCCGCGCGTACATGCGGATCCTGCGGAACCCGCCATCGGCGGTGTGGTAGCGCAGCTCGCAGGTGCAAGCGTCCCGCGAGCCGTCGAGAAGGCCATCGAGCATGGCCTGGACGCGGTGGCGGTCCTCCTCGAACAGGAAGTCGAGCATCCGCCGACCGATGGACGAGGCCGGCGAGAATCCGGTGATCTCCTGCCAGGCGGGGTTGAGGTAGGTGAGCCGCTCCTCGGCGTCGGCCTGGAAGATCACGTCCTTGACGCTTTCCACCACCGATTGATAGCGGCGCTCCGACTGGATCCGCTCCGAGATGTCGTTGAGCACACCGATCATGTGGGTAACCTCGCCACCGCCATCCTCGCGTACCGGGGAGATGGACAACTCGCACCAGCGCCGCTCGCCATCGCGGCAGCGCAGGCGCAGCGTGACCGCGCACTCATTGCGCTGGCGCACGGCGTGTCGCAGGGTGGCAACCGCCTCGGCGTCACGACGGTCGGCGTGGAGGAATCGCCAGTCCCGGCCGATGGTCTCCTCGGCCGCGTAGCCGGTGAGGGTCGCAAAGGCCGGGTTGGCATACTCGACCCGCTCCTCCACGCCGTTACCCACGGCCACGATCAGGATCCCGCTGCGGCTCGACTCGAGGGCCCTGTCCTTCAGCCGCAGCGTGAGTTCGGCCGCCTCGCGGGCGGCCTCCGCCTCCACCTGCTCCGTCACGTCGCTGATGATGCCGTCGATGTGGGCCGGCTCGCCCTGCTCGTTGAAGACCAGGTAGATCCGCTCGAACAGCCAGCGCTGCTGATTGTCGGGGCAGCGGATGCGATAGCGCAGTTCGGTGAACCCCTCTTCCAGCAGACTGCGGAAGGTCATCGCCACGCGCACCTGGTCCTCTTCGACGACCAGCGATCGCAGCCAGGCAAAGTCGACCCGCGGGTCGAGGGAGCGGGTATTGGTGATGCGGTAGACGCTTGGGCTCATGTAGTGGGTCTGTCGCAGGTCCGGGCTCACCGAATAGAGCACGTCCTGGATGGATTCCAGGATGCCGGCCAGACGGGCCTGGGTCTCGGCCAGGGCCCGGGTGCGCCGTTCGACCTCCCGCTCGAGCCCGTCCTGGGCACCTCGCACCGTCGCCAGCATCTGGTTGAAGGCCCGTCCGACCGAGCCGATCTCGTCTTCGCCCTGTTCCACCACGGTCCCGCCCGCCGTGACGCCCTCATCGGCGACCTGCCGCGCGGTGCTGGCCAGGGATCGCAGCGAGCCGGTCAGGCGACGCGCCGTCGCAATGGCAAGATTGCGGGTGGCGAAGAGCGCGACGGCCGCAAACAACAGGTAGACCAGCGAAAGCTGCAGCAAGGGCGCATAGGCCTCGAGTACGCTCAGCTCGGCCCGGACAAAGAGCGGTGGCACCCCATGCTCAGGACCGGCGGCAAGCGGGAGCGACACCCCCACACCGCCACCGTGGATCTCGCGCCCGGTCACCAGCAGGGGGTTGCCGGCGGCGTCGGCCAGGGTGAGCCGATAGTCACCCTCCAGCGCCGCAAAGCCGGACCGGAACAGCGCTTCGAGGTCGATCTCAAGGAGCGCGGCGCCTTCGGAGGTTCCGGTCGGCTCGTAGATGATGGGATAGGCGAGCAGCAGGTGGATACGGCCATCCCGCCGCCGCAGCCCGCTCTCGCTCGCGCCCGAACCGGCCACCCGGGCGGCCACGTCATCGCCGGGCTCAAGGGGAGGCTCACCGCTGTGAATCAGGGTGCGGCCCCGGAAGTCGGCGATACCGACGGCCCAGACCCCCGGCAAGCCATCGCGGAACTCCCGCACGAAGGGGCCCAGGTAGGTCTGCCGTCCGTCGCTGTCGGCGAGTGCGGTACGAACCAGCGTGCGAGCGGCCAGATCGCGGGTGCTCTTCACGAGGTTCTCCAGCTGGAAGGTGAGCCGGGACGCGGGGTGCCCGACCTGGGCCTCGATGCGGGCGTGGACCCGGTCGTTCAAGAGCGAGCCGATGGCGAGGTAGGTGATGAAGGAGAGTGTCAGCACGGCCGTGCCCGCCAGCGCCATCGCCGCCGCCGAGAAGCGGTTGGCGAGACTGCTGTCGACCCATCGCCGGTAACGGGAAGCGATGCCTGCAAACATGGTCACGCCTCCGAGGATGCCGGCAACAGGCGGCCCCGGGCGTCAAAACGGGTCAGGAGCAGGTCCTCGGGCGCCAGTGCCTCATGGCGGTCGGCGGTAAACGCGGGGGCGTAGCGCCGCACGACGCCTTCGTAAGGCGGCAGGGCCTCGAGCGCATCGCGAACCGCAGGCCGACCGGGCGTGCCGGCCCGCTCGATGGCGAGCGCCAGCAGGCGGACCAGATCGTAGGCTTGGGCGATGCCGAGCGCCGAGGGGATCTCGAGCGGATCCGTTACGCCGTAGGCCTGCGCGCTGCGTTCCGCCAGCCGCCGGGCCTCGGCGTTGCGCAGCCGCGCAAAACTGAAGGTCTGGACCACCTTGAAGTCGATCGCCTGCAGCGCCGGACCGCACAACTCGGCGAAGCGTCCACCGGTCACCCCCCAGTGGCTCACCACCGGGATGCGACGGGAGGACGGCAGGCTCGCCATGTTCCGCACCAGCACGGCCCCTTCGAGCTCGTTGGCGACCAGGACCAGGCCGCGGGCACCCTGGTCGAGCAGGGGCAGGTAGCGGTTGAGCAGATCCGTCTCGCCCCCCCAGTTGTGCCACTCCGTGGCACACAGCCGGAGACCGGGCCTCGACGCGATATAGGCCTTGGCGGCCGCCTCGTTGCTTCTCCCCCAGCCATTGTTGGGTACGAACAAACCGATGTCGCGGATGCCGCGACGGGCCAGATCGTCGATCAGGACCTGCATCGCCCAGCTGTCCCGCAGCCCCAGTCGGAAGACGTAGTTGGGCGAATGACCGTTATCGACGATCCGGTCGGCCGCCGCCCACGGATCAAGCAGGGGCAGGCCGATCTCGTGGATCGCGGCCAGCGACTCCAGCACGACCGGGCTGAACTTGCCGCACAGGTAGGCCACCAGGTCATCGGTCGCACCGAATGCGTGCACGTTCTCGACCCCGCGCGCCGGCAGGCTGCGATTGTCGAGCGCCATCAGCTGCAGGGGTCGCCCGTCCAGCAGGCCACCATCGCGGTTGATATCCGTGATGGCCAGTTCAATACCGAGGCGGATGGCCTCGTCGGAGGTGCTGGTCCGATCGCGGAACTCCGCATCGAGCCCGATCAGTATCGGCCGCCTGCCCGCGGCCCGGGCCCGCCGGCCGCCAAGCGTCAGGGCAGCTGCCGCCGAGCTCGCGGCGAGCCATCGGCGACGTTGGACGTCGATCGCCATGCCGCGTCCTCAGGCGGCTTTGCCGGCCTGTGCTTCGAGCATGTCCTCGACCGTGTCGATCAGTTCGAGCGGGCTGAAGGGCTTGGTCAGGTAGGCATCGGCACCCGCCTTCTCTCCGGCTTCGAGGTCGGTCTGCTGGCCCCGGGCCGTCAGCATGACGACCATAGTCGCCGCCAGGGCCGGCGCGCTCTTGACGCGCTCGCAGACCTGGAAGCCGTCCAGTTCACCGGGCATCATCACGTCGAGCAACATCAGGTGGGGCCTGAGCCCTTCCACCATCCGCAGGCCACTCGCGCCATTGTCGGCCTCGTGCAGTTCGTAGTCGCCGAATTCGAGGGTCATGCGGATCAGTTTGCGGATGTCCGCCTGGTCTTCGACGATCAGAATGATCTTGCTCATGATTCGCTCCCGGACACGGCGGTCGTTGCCTTGCGCCGCTCCATCAGGCGCGCGAGGTTGCGCGCATTTCGTTGCGCCTGCTCCAGATCAAGCTGGCCCGGTTGTTGTGGTGCGCCGGCGGGCAGTTCGATGACGCAGCTGAAGTCGTCGTTGCCCTCCTGCTCGATGGCCATGCGGCCGCCGTGGACCTCGACGATCTGTCGTGCCACGGGTAGGCCGATGCCAAATCCAGCCTCCTTGCGCCGGCGCGCGTTACGTCCCCGATACACGGGCTGCATCAAACGCTGGCGCAGGGCGGGGGCCATCACGCCGACCCCTTCATTGCGCACCGTGATGCGCAGGAACCCGTTCAGCAGCACCGCCTTGACAACGATCTCGCTACGCGTCGACGCGTACTTGACGGCGTTGTCCAGCGCCTCGCGGACGGCCCTGCTAAGCCAGCGTTCGCTGCCATAGAGCGGTGGCAGGTCGTCCGCCGCACGGGCCACCACGGTGACGTCGCGCGCGACGGCGACGTCGCGCATCGCGTGACACTCGGCGGTCAGCCAGTCACGCACGAGAATCCGGTCGTCCGAGCGAATCGCCTGCCCCTCGGACAGTGAGGCGAGCGCGGAGAGGCGCGAGATCTGGTCGCTCAGGCGCCGTGCAATCGTAGCGACGCGCCCGCGAGCCGAAGCGAGGCGCTCGTTCCCGGAGTCTCCGCTGCACAGTTCCAGCACCTCACCCAGGGCCTCGTCGAGCCGGTCCATCGGCGTTCGGCACTCCCGCTCCATCAGCTGGGCGAGGTTATCGAGGGCGGCGGTGAAGAACTGGTCTTCGGTCAGGTTGTAGAGGACGACCACGAAATCGGTACCGACCGGGCTGGCGAGCAGATGCGCCTGGATCGTGTCGGCATCGGCCACCAGGCATTCCTCGCCCAGCTGGATGCGCTCCACATGGGGCACGGTGATGTGCCCGGCCGTCGCCCCCGATACCATCCGGGCGATCTGGGGATTCTTGATCGGCATGCCCGTGCGGGACGGGATCAGCCGGAGCGCCGCTTCGTTGGCGAAGCGGACCTGCCCCTGGCGCGAAATGATGAACAGCCCGTCCCGCACAGTGTGGAAAAGCCGTTGCATGAGCGGATTCATGGTACCCCCGAGCCGCGGCCCGAAGAAATTTTGGTGATTTAATTAAATATCTACCAAAAACTTAAAACAACACCACAAATCGTTTTTCGCGAATTTGGCGATAAACGGCCTCTGCCCGCCCTTGAGCGGCTCCCCTGGCCGGCAGTCAGCCGGCAACCCGGTCGGGAACCAGGTATGCGCCCGGCCCTCACGAGCGCCGGGCGCCCATGAAAAAGCCCCCTATCGGGGGCTCTCGACGATCCAGCCGGAACGCGACGTCAGAACAACTCGATGTCGTTGCCGTCCTGCGACGCGTCGGCCTTTTGCTGGTAGTGCTCGATCGCTTCCTGAACGGACATGCCGTTCATGACTGCCTCGAACATCTCGTGCTCTTCCTGGGTCGAGTAGCGGGCGCGGATCTTCTCCTGCAGACCGACCCACTCGGCCGGATTGAACAGCCGGCCATGGTCGCCGACGAGCAATCCGAGCGCATCGAGACTGTGGCAGACATGCGCCAGGCGCTGGGCCAGCTTGTCGTAGAACTGGAATGCGACGATGGAGGCATGCACCATCTGCCCGGCCTCGCCGGCCTGGGACGTCAACTGGGCCTTGATGGGCGCGTTCTCGGGGGTGTCCTCCAGCGACAGGGCGGTCGTCGACAGCATCCGCATGCTGCCGGCCAGCGTCGTGAAGCTGTCGATCAGCACGTCAACGGAGTTGCCCCCCTCCCGCATCGCGGCCTCGATCTGCCCGGCAGCCAACTGGAGCAGCAGCACGGTTTCCTTGACCTGGCTCCAGTCGAGATCGGGCGTGCGGGCGCTGCTGCCGCGACGAGTATCGTTGTCTTCCATGGTTTGCCGTCCAGTTGCTAGGGTTCGCGATGGAGTCTTCTTCGGCAAAGGCCCGCTGTTCTTAAGCGCCCTCGCCCACCATCAGGCCGATCAACGCACCGGCGACGGCCCGCTGCGGACGCCAGCGACAGACCGCGTCGGATGACCGCGACGGTCAGGACGGTCGCCGCAGCCTCAGACCACCCGAGCGCCTCGGTCCGCGCCGACGAATACCGGTTCGGGTTCCAGCGCGATGTCGAAGCGTTCCCTCACCGACGCCTGGATCGCGGCTGCCGCAAGACGCACGTCGGCCCCCGTCGCCCCCCCAAGATTGACCAGAACCAGCGCCTGACGCTCGTACACGCCCACCGGCCCGATCGCCCGACCCTTCCAGCCGCACTGGTCGATCAGCCAGCCGGCAGCCAGCTTGGATGTGCCGTCGCCCAGGTCGTGGCACGGCGCGCCCGGATGTTGACGGCGGAAGCGGGCGGCCCGTCCGGCGTCGAGCACCGGGTTCTTGAAGAAGCTGCCGGCATTGCCGACCTGGGCCGGGTCGGGCAGCTTGCGCCGACGGATCGCCATGACGGCATTGGCCACCTCAGCCGGTTCGGGGTGCTGGATACCCCTGGCCCGCAACTCACCGGCCACGTCAGCGTAGTCGAGGACAGGCGCCCAGCGCCTGGGCAGCGAAAAGCGCACGGCAGTGATCAGCCAGCGCCCACGCTCGACTCCCTTGAAGCAACTGTCCCGGTAGCCAAAGGCGCAATCGGCGGCATCGAAGGTCCGGACTTCGCCGCTCGACAGCTCGACCGCGTCGAGGGCCGAAAAGCGCGCGGCCATCTCGACCCCGTACGCGCCGATGTTCTGGATCGGTGCGGCGCCAACCGTCCCCGGAATGAGTGCTAGGTTCTCCAGGCCCGGCCACCCCTGAGCGAGGGTCCAGCAGACGAAGTCATGCCAGTTCTCGCCAGCCCCGGCCTCGACCACCCAGGCATCGTCGCTTTCCGAGACCAGACGGCGGCCCCGGATGACCACGTGGAGCAGCACGCCGGCCACGTCGCCCTCGAAGATGGTGTTGCTGCCGCCACCGAGCACGGTATGGCCGCAAGCCAGGTGTCCGTCTGCCACCAGCCCGCGCGCGGTCGCGACCGAATCGACACGGGCGAAACGGTGCGCCACGGCGGGCAGGCCGAAGGTATTCAGTGCGGTCAGCGCGACATGGGACTCGAGGGGAATCATGATGGGCTCGGCTCGGGGTGCGGCCGATGGTGCACGCTCGTGGCGATCCGGGTCAATCCCGCAGGATCCGGTCGGGCAACGACAGCGGGCGAATCGGGAACGCCCGGTCATAGGCCAGATTGAACGCAAACGCATACACAACGTAGGCAGCAGCCAGGGCCAGGTCGGCGAGCAGGGCGGCCCGCCAGTCCAGTCCCGTCCAGACCATCACGAGCGGCAGGGTCAGGAGCAGCAGACCCAGCTCGAAGCCCACCGCATGCAGCGCACGCAGGCGCCACGGCCGCTGATCCGCCGTTCTCCCCGTCATGCGTCCCTCGACGAAATCGAAGCACACGTTGTAGGCTGCGTTCCAGACAGCCGCCACCAATGCCGCCGACGCGAGCAGTCCGATGGAATGTTCGAATCCGACGCCCGACGCCCACATGAAGGGCGGCGTGATCAGCAGCAGGCCGCCCACCTCGAAGAGGGCGATCTGCCGGACACGGTCGGCAAAGCGGCGTTGGGGGGGCTGCGTAGTCACGGGCTGGCTCGTCGGGCAACGCGCAGCAACATAACCGACCGGCACCGGAAAACCAATGCGGTGCGGCCTCCCCGCCGCCTGCACGGCCTTGCGAGGCACGATGCACATACTCGTCGCGGACGACACGCCAGCCGAGCGAGAGGCGCTTGCCGCGATTCTCCGGCAGGCCGGCTGTGACGTTGTCGTCGCCGGCGATGGCGAGCAGGCGCTGCGGTTGGCGCTCGAACAGCGATTTCAAGCGATCTTCACCGAGTGCGACATGCCGCGGACGAGCGGCGAAGAGTTCCTCCGCAACTATCGGGCGATTGGCGGCGAAGCACCGGTGATCCTGATCACCGCCGAGCGGGATCGTGATCGGCTGGCCCGTCTCATCGAGCTCGGCATCCAGGGCTTCGTGCCCAAGCCGTTCACGGCCGCCGCGGTCACCCTGGCTCTCGCGAACCTGCCGCTGGCAGACGGCGCCGTGCGCTGAACACGGCCGTCCTGCGCGCCGTCAGCCCGGTGGCTCGCTCGCCAGTTCGTCGGCAAGACAGCCGACGGGTGGCCCCAGCGAGCCGGACGTATCCTCGAAGCGCACCAGGAAGATCTCCTGCCCGGGCGCTTCGGCCAGATGCCCGCAGCGCACGACGACCCCTTTCGAACCCGCGGCGGCGAGAACGGCGTCGTCCGGCTCGTCCGGCAGGCTGCCATCGTTGTAGATGGGCTCACTGGCGAAGACGAGCTCGCCGATCCGAAAACGTGTGTCCTCCATGGCGTCAGTCCCAGACACCCGGCGCGGCCAGCAAGCGCTCGACCGGCTCGCCCGCTACGAGGTGGCGCTCGATCAGCTCGACGACGTCGTCCGGCGAGACACCGCTGTACATGACGCTGTCCGGATAGACCAGCACGGTCGGACCGCTCGAGCAGGGGCCCAGGCAACCCGTATTGGTGAGCATGCAGTCGGCCCACAGGTTGCGCGCCTGAAACTCGTCCATGAAGCGTTGATAGACCTGGGCGCACCCCTTCTCGCCACAGGACCCGCGCGGGTGGCCCGGCGGCCGCGACTGGACACAGACAAGGACATGTTTTCCGGGTTTGGGCATGGGAGCGCCTCCGCAAGGTGATCGACGACGATCACGGTGCAGGAATCGGGCCAAGCACGAATCACTGATTTCTCAGCGCCTTGCGCGACTCCGACTGTCGCATTTGCGACATCGGGAGCCCATGCCGACACGCCGGACGAAGGCGGCGTCAGGTCCGCAGAGGCGGCAGGGCCTCACCGTCGGGCACAAAGCGCAGTGCCACGCCATTGTTGCAATAGCGCTTGCCGGTCGGCGGCGGTCCGTCGTCAAAGACGTGGCCCTGGTGTCCGCCGCAGCGGCTGCAGTGGTACTCGGTGCGCGGCAGGATCATCTTCCAGTCGGTCTTGGTACCCAGCGCGTCGGGCAGCGGCTGGAAGAAGCTCGGCCAGCCCGTGCCGCTGTCGTACTTCGCGGCGCTGCTGAAGAGGGGCAGGAAGCACGCCGCACAGATGTAGGTACCGTCGCGCTTCTCGTGGTTGAGCGGACTGCTGCCCGGTCGCTCGGTCGCCTCTTCGAACAGCACCGCATAGGCCGGAGCGGGTAGCAGCGCGGCCCATTCCTTGTCACTCTTGTCGAGGGTCATACTCGGCTCTCCCCGGCGGGCGCTGGCGGGCAGGCCGGCCCCCAGCAGCAACCCGGCGACGCCCACCAGCACATCTCGTCGTTTCATCGTTCCGCTCCCATGCCTCGGCAACATTGCCCTGGGCTGTGGACGGGTGCTGGTCGCGGGTACTTACAGGGGCATCGCGGCCACGCGCCCGTGGGAGTTTGGAGCGGATGCCCGCCAAACCGTTCCACGCCGCCGGTCAGGCGCCGCGACGAACCAGTGGCGAGAGGGCCAGCAGGCCCAGCAACGGGCCGGGCAGGAGCAGCCAGCCAATGCTCGTACCCCAGGTGTCGACGAGCCGCGTGCACAATGCGATGGAACCCATCGTGACCGCGAAGCCGATCGCGTTCTGGAAGGCCAGTGCGCTGCCGACGATCTCCGGCGGGCAGGCGCGGGCGGACAGGGCGGAGAAGTGGGGCGAATCCGACACCACCGTGGTGCCCCAAAAAAGCAGCAGCGCCAACAGCGCCCAGGGTGGCAGCGCATCCGAGAGGATCGGGAACAGCGCACAGCAGAGGGCCGACCCCGCCAGGGCGAGGGCAGCGACACGCGCGCTGCCGATCCGCCGCGACAGCTCGCCTCCGGCCAGGCAACCGAGCGTGCCGAAGCCCATCACCAGAAAGGCCACGGCGGACGCGCCGCCGAACACCTCGGCGACTCCGGTGACGAGGGCGAGCGTCGGCAGGATTGTCCACAGCGCGTAGAGCTCCCACTGGTGGCCGAAATAGGCCAGCGCCGAGGCCCGGAACGCGGGCAGGCGGAAGGCGTAGAGCACCCGCCCGAGCCGCAGCGGCGGGGCGTCATGGCGTCGCTTGAGGTGGGGCCCGTCGCCCAGCGCCACGATCATCGCCGCGGCGAGGAGTGCGAGCACCGAGGAGACCAGGATGGGCGCCTGCCACGGCCAGTCGCCACCGACCCAGCGGACACCGTGGGGCAGCGCGGTCCCCAGGGTGAGCATGCCGACCAGTTGGGCGAGCGCCGCGCCGGCCCGTTCGGGCACCCAGCTGACGACCAGCTTCATGCCCAGCGGATAGACGCCGGCGAGGCAGAAGCCCACCGCGAAGCGCAAGGGCAGGCCGCTGTCGAGGCCGCCAGCGACGAGCGCAAAGGCCGCATTGAAGCCGGCGCCGGCGACGGCGCAGAGGCCGAAGATGCGGCTCGCTGCAAAGCGATCCGCCAGCCCGGTCAGCGAGAAGAAAAGCGTGCCGGCGATGAATCCCGCCTGGACGGCATTGGTCAGCGCGCCGAGATCGGCGAGCCCGATGTGCCAGGTCCGCATAAGGTCGTCGGCGGCACTGTTGGCCGAGAACCAGAGGGACGTTCCCAGCAGCTGGGCAACGACGATGATGGCGACGGGGGAGCGGAGCATCCCGACAGTATCCGGGTCGGCAGGATTCCCTTACAAGTCAGGAGGTGCCCCGATCGATCGGGTCTGGGATAGTTCGGCCAGCCTGGAAGCGACCCTGATGTCCCGACACCCACCCTCCACCGATTGGCGCCTGCTGGCCGGCGTCCACCTGCTCGCCCTGCTTGCCGTTCTCGCCTGGCTGGCCAGCGCGATGCGGCCCGTCATGCTGCCGGACGCGGCCGGAGAGCGAATCGCGTGCGTCTCCTACAGCCCCTTTCATCGGCCGGGCCTGTCGCCGCTCGATCCGTCCGCACGTATCACGCCGGCCCAGATCCGACAGGATCTGGAAGCGCTGCGGCCGATGACCGCCTGCGTGCGCACCTATGCCGTGGATCAAGGGCTCGACGCGGTGCCTGGCATCGCCGAGTCGCTCGGCATGTCCGTGCTGCTCGGTGCCTGGATCGGACACGACGAGGCCGCCAATACCCGCCAGATCACGCGATTGGTCGAACTGGCGCAGGCCCACGGCAGCACCGTAAGGGGCGTCATCGTCGGCAACGAAGTCCTGTTGCGCCGGGAGCAGGAACCCGTCGCACTGGCCCGATACCTGGCGCGCGTGCGCGCCGCGACCAGCGTGCCGGTGAGCTATGCCGACGTCTGGGAGTTCTGGCTGCGTCATCCCGAACTCGCCGGTGGGGTGGACTTCGTGACCGTGCACATCCTGCCCTTCTGGGAGGATGAGCCGGTCTCGATCGATCGGGCCGTCGACCACGTCGCGGCCATCCGGCAGCAGGTCGCGAATGCATTCGAGCAGCCGATCCTAGTCGGCGAGACCGGCTGGCCGTCGGCCGGCCGCCAGCGCGACGGCGCCGCACCGGGCCGGGTCGCCCAGGCCCGTTTCGTACGCGAACTCCTGACACGGGCCAATCGCGAGGGCTGGGACTACAACCTGATCGAGGCGTTCGACCAGCCCTGGAAGCGCCAGCTCGAGGGCACGGTCGGCGGATACTGGGGCATCCTGGATGGAGCCGGGCAGCCGCACTTCCCGCTGGATGGCGCCGTGGCGGAGCGGACAGCGTGGGGCGGGTTGCCGCTGGCCGCACTCATCGGCGCAAGCGTGCTCGCCCTCGCGGCGGGGCTCGGCCATCGCGCGTGGACATCGGTGCTGGCCTGGGGCGTCGCCGGCCTGTGGGCCGGGCTCGCCCTGGGGCTCGCCGTCGAGCATGCCCTGATCGCGTGGCGCGACCCGCGGGAGTGGCTGGTCCTGTCACTGGTGGCTGCGCTGGGGCCTGCCTGGCTGATTCTGGCCGCCACAGGCCGCCTCGCCCGGTGGCGGGAGAGGCTCCGGCTAGGCCTGCTTTTTTGCGCCGCAACAGGCGCGCTGTGGCTTGCCGTCGATCCGCGCTACCGGGACTTCCCGTGGTGGCTGTATGCGGGCGCGGCCCCGTCCATGCTGCTGCTCCGCCCCCTCGGCGATGACCGGGTAGCGGGCGTGCTGGCCGCGGTGCTGGCGCTCGGCGGCGTCGCCCGTGTCCTACCCGAGCCGGCCAACCCGCAGGCGCTCGCCTGGCTCGTGCTGTGCCTGCTGCTGGCGGCGGGCGGATGGCCGACGGGCCAGCAGCAGCAAGGCCAGGAGGGCCGCGACCGAGGCCGGTTCGACGTTGTATAGGACCATGCCGGCGATCCCGAGGATCCAAGCCGACCACGCGGCAAACCGCCAGTGGGCGATCAGGCCCAGGCCCGCCGAGGCAACGGCAACCCAGCCCAGGTAGCCGCCAACGAAGCTCCGGACCACCGCCTCGCGGGCCACCAGCACGGTTCCGCATGCTGTGTCGTTGAGCCCGCTGCAGGCGACGAGAAGGCTTTCGTTCTCCACCAGCCCGAGACGTGCCAGCACTGCGATGAACAGTGCCAGAGCAGCCACGAGCATGATTCCCACCATGTTTCTGGCGTCGGCAGTCATGCGCTCTCCTTGCCATATTGTGCAGCGCAAACCTTGTTACCAATTGCGCTGCCGGGGTCTGTCGCCCCAACGTAGAATCGCGCCGCGAAGGGTCCGCTGAAAAGCGCCCTCCCGCTCCCAACGGAAGAAGCGCGGCGGCTGGCTCCGGCGCGGTTCGCCCCGCATTCTCCGGCCACCCGGCGGGGAGCGCAAGCGCAATGACAAGCGGCACGAGAGGTCGTCGAATGAAGAAAGCCATGCATTGGACCTGGCGCCTGATCGCCGCGCTGCTCGTCGCCGCGCTGGTGGGCTACCTGCAGTACCTGATCTGGGGGTGGTCGAACCGGGGCGTGAGCTTCGGCGACGCGGCTGGCGAGGTACACGGCTTCGCCTACAGCCCTTATCAGCGGGACCAATGGCCGAGCCGGGCCGAGTACCCGAGCATGGAGCAGATCAGCACCGACCTGCTGCTGCTGTCGCGTAGTTCGCAACGTGTGCGGACCTACGGTGCGCTCGAGAACCCCTCGATCATTCCGCTCGCCGAGTTGCACGGTATGCGCGTGACGGCCGGCGCATGGATCTCAGCCGACCATGGCAACAACGTCAAGGAACTGGGCGCCGCCATCGCGGCCGTCCGCGACTACCGCAATGTGGATCGCCTGGTCGTCGGCAACGAGGTTCTGCTGCGCGGCGACCTGCCAGCGGACCAGTTGATAGTGTATCTGGATGTCGCCCGCAAGCAGCTCGCGGGCACCGGCAAAGGCGTGTCGACCGCGGAGCCGTGGCACGTCTGGCTCAAGCATCCCGAACTCGCCCAGCACGTGGATTTCCTGACCGTGCACCTGCTGCCTTTCCACGAGGGCGTCCCGGTCGAGCAGGCCGTCGGCTACGCGATGCAACGCTACGATGAACTGGTGGCCCGCTTCCCGGGCAAGCCCATCGTGATCGGGGAAATCGGCTGGCCGAGTCGCGGCCCCCAGATCGAGGCGGCGGAGGCCAGCGTCGCGGCCGAGGCCCGCTTCATCCGCGAGTTCCTGCCGCTGGCGCGCGAGCGAGGCCTGGACTACTTCCTGATGGAAGCCTTCGATCAGCCGTGGAAGGTGGATCTGGAGGGCTGGGCCGGCCCGTACTGGGGTCTGTACAAAGCTGACCGCAGCGCCAAGTTTTCTCTCGATGGCCTGATCCTCAACGACATCCGCTGGGAACAGAAGGCACTGACCGCCGTCAAGATCGCCTTCGTGCCGATGTTCCTGGTCGCGCTGCTGCTGCGCGGCTGGGGAGCCCGCGGCCGGCTGTGGCTGGCGGCGCTGATCCAGGCCTGTGTCTCGGTCTTCGTGGTCAGCCTCAATGTGCCGGAAGACTACTACCTGACCGACAATGCGCAGATTGGCCTGATGCTGCTGATCGGGGCGGCGGGCCTGACCGCCGCGGTCCTGCTGGCCCACGGCTTCGAGTTCGGCGAAGTGATGTTCAAGGGCCGCTGGCGCCGCCGCTTCGGCCCGCGCCCGCCCTTGCCCGCGGCCGAGCAACCCTTCGTGTCGGTCCAGCTGGCCTGCTGCAACGAGCCGCCGGAGATGGTGATCGCGACCATCGAGAGCCTTGCCCGCCTGAACTACGCCCATTTTGAAGTCCTGGTTGTCGACAACAACACCACTGACGAGGCCCTGTGGCGACCGGTCGAGGCCTACATGGCCGGACTCGGCCCGAACTTCCGTTTCTTCCATCTGCCCAAGTGGCCGGGCTTCAAGGCTGGCGCGCTGAACTTCGCCCTCGAGCAGACCGACCCACGGGCCGAGGTGGTCGGCGTGGTGGATGCGGATTACGTGGTGGACCCCGACTGGCTCGCCGTGCTCGTGCCGCACTTCAAGGACTCCCCCGACGTGGCCGTGGTGCAGGCCCCCCAGGCCCACCGCGACTGGGCTGGCCAGGCCTTCCGCCGCATGTGCAACTGGGAGTTCGATGGTTTCTTCCGCATCGGCATGCACCACCGCAACGAGCGCAACGCGTTGATCCAGCATGGCACGATGACCCTCGTGCGCCGTGAGGCCCTGTCGGGCCACGGGGGCTGGTCCGAGTGGTGCATCTGCGAGGACACCGAGCTGGGGCTTCGCCTGATCAAGCAGGGCCTGGATACCCGCTACGTGGACCACGTGCTCGGTCGAGGCCTGACACCGTCCGATTTCTCGGCGATCAAATCGCAGCGCTTCCGCTGGGCATTCGGCGCGATGCAGATCCTCAAGCATCACCTGCCGTCGCTGCTCGGCACCGGGCGCCTGACGCTCGCCCAGCGCTACCATTTCCTGACAGGCTGGTTCCAGTGGCTCGGCGATGCGCTCCAGCTGGTCTTTGTCTTTGCCAGCCTGGCCTGGACCCTGGGCATCCTGTTCCAGCCCAGGATCTTCAGCCTGCCGGTGGTCACGCTGGCCCTGCCCGTGCTCGGCTTCATGGTGTTCAAGGCGGCCCTGGGCCCGGTGCTCTACCGCCGTACGATGGCGTGTCCGTGGATCGATATCCTCGGGGCGTCCGTGCTGTCCGTCGGCCTCTCCCACGCCATCGCACGGGGCATCTTCGCCGGCATCGTCAAGCGCCGCGGCGAGTTCGTTCGCACGCCCAAGAGCTGGAAGGCGAAAGGCAAGCTGGCCTTCTTCTCGCCGATCCGCGAGGAGGTCGGACTGCTGCTCGCGCTCGTGCTCGCGGCCCTCGCGCTGGTCGGGCTGCATGACGCCCAAGGCCTGGAGTCACGCATCTGGGTCGGCATCCTGCTGATGCAGACAATTCCCTATGTCGGCGCCATAATGTGCCAGGTGGCCGCCTACCTGCCCGAGCAGGCCACCGCCCCGGGGGCCGATGACCTCGGGACGGCCGAGCGCGGGGTCGCCCACGGGCTCTAGACCAGCGGTCGCGGAGGACGATGGATACGATGCAGCACGCGACGGGAAGGCAAATCGGACTGCCCACGCCGATCCGGCTGGATCTGCGCGCGCTGGCCCATCCCGCCTCGCTGGCACTCGCCGCGCTTGCCCTGCTCTTCGTCGCATTGACCTGGGACCGCCACGGGCTGGGAGCCGGCGAAGCCGACCGGCAGATGTTTGGCCGCCTGTTGCTCGACTTCTATCGGTTCGGCTTCACCGAGGCGTCCGTCGGGCAACTGCAGGCGGTGCCAGGCGGCGGCCTGTTCGATCTGGTTGCGGCGATGATCGAACTCGTCTGGCACGGCAGCGTCTGGGACCTGCGCCACCTGATGAGCGGCCTCGCCGGTCTGGCCGGGATCCTGGCCGCGTGGCACCTCGCCCGCGAGCTCGCCGGCGAGGTGGCCGCCCTGCTTGCCGCGCTGATTCTCTGCCTGACCGGGGCCTGGAGCGGCGCGATGTTCAATCACACTCAGGAGATCCCGCTGGCTGCCGCTCTCGCCTGGGGGCTCCTGTTCCAGACCCGTCTGGTGGCGGAGTTGCCGGCGCCACGACCCGGCACACTGCTGGGTCTTGGCCTCAGTGGCGGCCTCGCACTCGGGATGGGCAACGCCGCCTGGCTCCTGCCCATCTCCCTCCTGGTCACGGTGCCGGTGGCCGCCTGGCGTGGCGGACTGCGCTCGCCAGCCGACTGGCTAGGCCCCCTCAGAACCCTGTGGCCCGCCGCGCTGATCGCCGGCACGGTCGCCCTCATCGGGCGACCTGCATGGATTCTCGACCCGATCCAGTCGTGGCTGGTCGGGGGCGATGCCGGCCCGGCGAGTGCCATCGTGCCCACGCTGGTGGACGGCGCACGGGTTCTCAGCACGGAGGCACCGCGCAGCTATCTGCATGAATACCTGGTGGTCAAGCTGCCCGAGCTGATGCTGGTCGGCCTCGCCCTGGCCCTCGGCGGCCGCCCCTGGCAGGACGGGCGAACGGTCGCAGCTCAGGAACGCCGCCAGCGCTCGCGCCACGCGCACCCCATGCACCTGCCGCTGGTCCTCGCAATCACCCTGCCGATGGCCTATGCCTGGCTGTTCCGGCCGGCCGTCAGCGACGGATTGCGCGACTTCCTCTACCTGCTCCCCCCCCTGGCCGTGGCGGCCGCGCTGGGCTGGCGGATGCTTTGGCAGACGGCGCGCAGCCAGCCGGTCGCGGCATGGTCTCTGGCCGCCGTCGCCATCGCCCTGGCGGCGTCCCACCTGATCACGCTGTCCCAGCTGCACCCCTACGGCCACGCCTATTACAACAGCCTGGCGAGCGGGCTGCGGGGGGCCGCCCAGGGCTGGGTCCTCGACTACGACGGCGCGAGCGTGCGGGAAGGAGCCGAGTTCCTCAACCGGCGTGCCGAGGCCCTGGCCCCGTCGCCGGGCGCACCGATTTCCGTTGCCGTGTGCGGTGATCCGATCCAGGCACGTGCCTGGCTTTCTCCGCAGTTCGTGGTGGTTCGCCAGGCCTCGCGGGCAGCGTTCGTGATTGCCAGTAGCCAGCCGGGCTGCCCGACGCAATCTGACGGCGTCCCGCTCTTCACGGTGGCCCGCCAGGGCGTCACCCTGGGCCAGGTGATCGACCGCCGCCAGCCGCCCCAGCTGCCCGGCTGAGACGCGCGGGTCAATCGACGATCTGGTCCGGTTCCGTGTCGCCATGGTACTCGAGGCGCCGATCCAGTTCGCGCGTTGCCTCGATGCGGCCCGTCGCATCGACGCGCAGCACATGCGCAACGTCATAGCGACGGGCGAGTTCACGCCAATCCGCGCCAGCAATGAAGAGCGGCTTGCTCGCCACGTCCGACAGGGTGCCCGCCCCCGGACGAGCCGTGACCAGTACCGACAGCGAGCGTGTCTCGCGGGCCGGCCGACCGCTGCGCGGATCGAGCAAATGGCTGTACCGGACGCCATCGACCTCGAAGTAGCGTTGGTAGTCGCCTGAGGTGCCGACCGCCTCACCCGAATAGAGGGGCATCGACGCGAGCACGCCACCATCCCGCGGATGCTGGATGCCGATGCGCCACGGACGGTCGCCATGGGCGCCCAGGGCCATCACGTTGCCGCCGATGTTGATGAGTGCGTTCTCGATGCCCAGGTCGCGAAGGATGCGTGCCGCCCGATCGAGCGCGTAACCCTTGGCGTAGCCGCCCAGGTCGAGCTGTACGAGGCGGTTGCGGCTCCCGATCCGCCGCCCTTCGATCGTCAGGTCACGAATGCCCGGGTGACGTGCCAGCAGCGCCCGGATGGCGTCGGGCTCGGGGAGTTTCGGGCGGAAGGTGTCGGTATGGAAGCCCCACAGGGCGATCAGGCGGCCGACGCCCGGGTCGAACAGTCCGTCGCCGATGGCGGCAAGCCGCTTCGCGTCCGCCAGCATCCGCGCGAGCTCCTCCGACACCTCGAGCGTCCGCCCGTCGGCGATCGCGGCGTTGAGATCGGTCAGCGCCGAGGGCTCCCACGCATGGTAGGCCCGGTGCATCCGGTCGAACTCCCGCAGCACGGCTGCCAGCGCCTCATGCGCGAGTGCCTCGTCGCGGCCGAAGACAACCACCTCCACCCGCGTCCCGAACACATAGGACTCCTGGCCGAAGGTCTGTTCGCGACCGCAAGCCGCCAGTAGCAGGACGATCAACGGCAAGAGGAGCAGTCTGACGGGGGCCATGGCGCCATCTTAGCCGAAGCGTGTTGCGGCGCAGAAAATCGCTGCCCGCGGGCAGCGGGCAATTCGCCTCAGCCGGGCGGCCCTGACTTGAGGTGCGGGGGCAGGCGACTGACGAGCCAGCCCACCACCAGGGGGACCAGCACCAGATCGTCGACGATGCCGATGACGGGCAGGGCGTCGGGAATCAGGTCAATCGGCGAGACCAGGTAGACCAGCAACCCGGCCACGGCGGGCAGCAGCCAGGGGGGACGGTCCGGATGGCGCAGCGCGAACCAAAGGATCCGCAGGTCCTTCCGCACGATGCCATAGAGGGCTAGCAGCTTCTTCATGGTCTCCCGTCAGCGCGCCTGCCGGCCTCCGGCGAAGCGTCTCCCCCGGCAGCTGGCAACGGGATCGGCGGCGCGAAGCCACCGGCGCCTGCCGATCCGGTGGATTCAGTGGCAGCTCAGCCGACCGGATTCCACGTGGATCACGCACTGGAGCGCGCCACACTGGCAGTTGCTGACATGCGATGCCGGCCCGACCGCAGTCGGGGGCGAGCAGGTGCAGGCCTGGGGTGCAAGGATCGGCTGGGGTGCCGGTAGCGGGACCGGCTGGCGCCGTTCCGGCGCGCCGGTGTCCGCCGCCGCCCCGGCGGAGATCGCAAGCAGCAGAACCGCCAGCACCCGCCGCCGCATCGGATCAGGCACTCAGGCCGGCCGCTTCAGGCAGGCCCAGCATGAGGTTCATGCACTGGATCGCCGCGCCCGAAGCGCCCTTGCCGAGGTTGTCGAATCGCGCCGCAAGCAGGATCTGGTCGGCGTGGCCGAACACGAAGATCTCGGCGCGGTTCGTGTCGTTGCAGGTGGTGGCCGGCAGGAATCCGTCGTCGAGCAATGGCGCGGCGTCCAGCGGCATCGCCTTGACGAAGGTCTGGCCGGCATAGTGCTCGGCATAGAAGTGCTGGAGGTCGGCGGGCGAGACCGACCGGCCCAGGCGCGACGGAAGCAAGGGGACAGCCACCACCATCCCCTGGGCGAAGTTACCGACGATCGGCGTGAATAGCGGCGGCGCATCCAGGCCCGAGATGACCTTCATCTCGGGCAGATGCTTGTGGCTCAGCCCCAGCGCGTAGAAACGCGGGCTCTTCATCGCCTCCGGCAGCGCGTCGGGCGCTTCATAGCTCGCGATCATCTCCTTGCCGCCACCGCTGTAGCCAGTGATCGAATAGGTGGACAGCGGATAATCCGGAGGCAGGATGCCGGCGGCAACCAGCGGCTGGACCAGCATGATGAAACCGCTCGCGTGGCAGCCGGGGACGGCCACCTTCTGCGCGTGACACACCCGTTCACGGTGGGCCGCCGAGAGCTCCGGCAGGCCATACACCCAATCGGGGTGCGTGCGGTGGGCCGTGCTGGCGTCGAGGAATCGCGTGCGGGTGTTGCCCGCCTCGAGCAGAGACACCGATTCGCGCGACGCCGCGTCGGGCAGGCACAGGAACACCACGTCGGCCTCGTTGATGAAGCGGGCCTTGACGGCCGGGTCCTTGCGCTCCGCCTCGGGAATCGTGAGGATCTCGATGCCCTCGCGGCCCGACAGCCGCTCGTCGATCTTGAGTCCGGTCGTCCCGTGGCGACCGTCGATGAACACCTTGTGGCTCATGGCCTGCTCCGCTGCGCTTGCGTCAATCCCTCCATTCTAGCGCGTCGCGCGGGCTCGACAGGTCAAGACGCGGACCTCAGCGCCGGGCATCTCCGGCGGGCACGGGAGCGGCATCGCGAGACCCGCGCGATTGCGCGATGGCTTCGCCCGCATGGCGGTCGGCGCCGGCGATGTGGTTGACCAGCCAGCGCTGCATGAAGGTCGCGATGTCATGCGGCATCAGATGATCGTGGGCCAGTTCGTCCTGCATGCGCTCGACCTGCAGGGAGAGGCGCTGGTGCTCCTCGCGATGCTCGGCCGCGAATTCGTAGCGGTGGATGCGCATCAGGGCCTCCTCCCGCGCGAAATGCCACTCGGTATACTGGTGCAGTTCCTCGAGCACCCGCTTGGCTTCCTCGAAGTCGCCGCAATCGTCTGCGTGCTGGATACGCTGCAGCAGATCGAACAGGACCCGGTGGTCCTGGTCCATTTCGCCGACGCCGACTTCGAGCGACGGTGTCCATTCGTTGGTCAACATGCTCGCTTCCTCATTTCTGCCCCCGCTCGCCCTCGGCGTAGCTTCCGTGGCGCAGCTGGCTGGCCGCTTCACGGAGCGCCGCCAGGGCCTCCTGCGCCTCTCGTCCGTCGGGGTCGGTTGGCAGGCTGGCCGGGAGCCGCGCCGTCGCGATCCTCAGCCCCACCATGCGGAGGCGTTCCCCTTCGATCCAACGCTCGGTCAGGTCGATGAGGCGATGCCGCTGGGGTTCGTCCCGCCACCTGGGGTCCGGCCGGAGGTCCAGCCGGGCCACCCGGTCGAGTCGCGAGCGCATCCCGTCGAGGACCTGCCGCACATGGCGCGACCAGATCCGGTGCGCGACAATCAGCGCCACGGTGTTCGCAGCAGCACAGACCAGAACGACCCTCACCAGTTCCAGGGCCAGGGCCGGAAACAGCGGCTCCCGGTCAGCGGCATGAATGACGTAGAGCTGCCCGTCGATGACCGCACCGAAACGCATGTAGAGAAACGCGCAAGCCGCCAGCAGCAGACTGACTTCAAGGACAACCAGGGCAACGATCAGGCGCCCCTGGATGTCGGCATCCACGAACACGCGCTTTCTGCGGTAACGTCCGTTTCCGTGTTTCATAGGTCGTGACACTCCAGGCACAGCCCGCCGCCACGGCGGGCGGCGCGGATCGCGCCGTGTTTCTCGCTGTAGCCCTGATGGCACGAGATGCAGCTCACCAATCCGCCCGGGAGCTCGATGGCCGGATCCAGCGCCCCCCGTGCACGGAAACCGCCGAAGCGCTCGGCTTTCTCGTAGGCCACACCCACCGGATGATTGACCCCGCTGGCGTCGTGACGCGAATTGGCGCTCGTGCCGAGACGGATCGCGCCGTCGCCGTTCTCGCCATGGCAGTCCATGCACTGCGTCGTAAAGGGATCGCGCAGGGCTTCGGCGCCCGCCAGCGGCGCGGCATCGAGGTGCGCGGAGACGGCCAGCGAGCGACCGCCATCAGCCATGCGCTCGAAGAAGCCATCGTCGTGGCAGGCGAGGCAGAACGCGCGCCGACGCCGCGCGCCACGCAGTTCGCCATGCGCGCCATGGATCTGGTGGCAGGAGCTGCAGGTCAACTCGCCCTTCCAGTCAAGCGGATAATCGGCGACCGGGGCCATGCTCGGCTGCACGCCGGTCGGGTGGCTCGCCACCACCGCACGGGCGTGGCAGTCGCGGCACAGGACCTCCTGGCTGGCGTGCAGCACACCGGCACGCGCGGGATCGACCGTGCCGGAGCTCACGTGACAACCACCGCAATCCTGCTGGGCGAGGGGATCCCTCGGCGGCATCTGCGCCGTCACCCAAAGGCCGATGCTGCCGATCGCCCCGGCGGCCAGCGCCTGACGCAGCCGACGCCCGCTCACAGCCGCACCTGGTCGATCAGGTGATTCAGGCGCTTGATGGGGTCGCCACCCTCGCTGGCGCCGCCGCGGCGGACCTGGAGCGACGCGCTCTCGAGCACGCCCGCGATGTCGTCATAGTGGCCATACAGCTTGCGGACAGTCTGCTCAAGGTGGCGGGCGTCCTCCTGGGCATCGTCTTCGGCACGCAGGCGGACGCGGGGCACCTCGCCCTCCCGGATGCCGTGTTCCAGATCGAGGCAGAACCGGTGGAGGGGCCCTGCCACGCGAAAACTGCTGTAGAGAGCGATGAGCCAGGTGGTCAGCGCCGTGCCGAGGGCCAGCACCAGACCACCGACGAGCATCAGCGTCGGCAGTTGCTGCCGGCTCAGGCTCAGCTGGCGAACCAGATCCGCGTAGTCCCCGGAATCCGGCCGCGCCAGCAATAGCACGCCAGCCAGCCCGGCGAGTGCGGCTCCGGCGAACCACAGCGACACGCGGCCGACCAGCTTGAGCTGACCATACTGGCTAAACGGATGGGACATGGCATTCGACAGGCGCGGCGGCGCGCGAGTCCTGCGCTCCGGGTAGGAAGGTGACCGGAGTAACGGCGCCGTTGCAGAGCCGCTTTAGGTGTCGCGAGGCCGACCCGGCGAGATCTCGCGGACACCTGTGAATCCGGTCACGAAGTGACCCTGCCGCGCGCGGGCAGTGGCCCCGTCAGAGGCGCTCGAGGTGGTCGACGACGCGCCCCGCCACGTCGAACCCGGTCTGGGCATGGATCTCGACCATGCAGGTCGGACTGGTGACGTTGATCTCGGTCAGGTGACCGCCGATGAGGTCCAACCCGACGATCAGGAGGCCCCGGGCCCACAGGGTCGGCGCCAGCGCCTCGGCAATGTCGCGCTCCCGATCGGCCAGGGGCATGGCCACGCCACGACCGCCGGCGGCCAGGTTGCCCCGCGTCTCTCCTTCCCGGGGAATGCGGGCCAGCGCGTACGGAATGACCTCACCGCCGATGATCAGCACCCGCTTGTCGCCCTCCCGGATCTCGGGCAGGTAGCGCTGGGCCATGACCGTTTGCCGCCCGAGCGCGGTGAGCGTCTCCAGGATCGCGTTGCGATTCGGGTCATCGCGGCGCACCCGGAAGATTCCACTGCCCCCCATGCCGTCGAGGGGCTTCAGGATGACATCGCCGAGTTCGTCGATGAAGGCCTGCAGCGCGTCGGTCGAGCGGCTCACCAACGTCGTCGCGGTGTACTCGGGAAACTCGGTGATCGCCAGCTTCTCGGAGTGGTCGCGCACCGAGCGGGGATCGTTGAAGACCCGGGCGCCCGATGCAGCGGCCCGCTCCAGCATCCAGGTCGCCACGACGTACTCGAAGTCGAAGGGGGGATCCTGACGCATCAGGATGGCATCGAAGCGTTCGAGGGGGCGCGTTTCAATCTCGCCGGCCTCATACCAGGCGGCATCGTCGGCCGTGGGCCGGATGGCCATCGCCCGGGCAGTCGACTGCCCCGCGCGCCAGGCCAGGTCGGGCCGCTGGATCGACCACACCTGGTGGCCGCGCGCTGCGGCCGCCCGCATGATGGCGATGGACGAATCCTTGTAGGCCTTCAGGCCGTCGAGCGGGTCGAGGATCAGCGCGATGTCCATGACTGCCTCAGGCGGCCGCCTCGGCCAGCTCGGCCGGCGCGTTCTCCTCGATTTCGACCGACGCGGCGAGCAGCGCCAGGCGTGCTACCACGCCGTAGGCGTAGAAACGATTGGGCGGCGCGTCGGGCGCCTGGTCGCAGTCAGGGAGGGAGCAGCAGGTCTCGAAGGCGAGCGGCTCGAAGTGCATGCCGGGTGCGTTGAGGTTCTCGTCCCGACCGCGCTGCGTGTGCACGCGGTAGAACCCGCCCACGACGTAGTGATCCATCATGTAGACCACCGGCTCGGCCACGGCACCGTTGAGGGTCTCGAAGGTATGCACACCCTCCTGGATGATCACGTCGTGCACCGCCAGCCCCTCTTTCACGACGCTCATCTTGTTGCGTTGCTTGCGATTCAGGCCGACCACCTCGGAGGCGTCCTTGACCGTCATGACGCCCATGCCATAGGTGCCGGCGTCGGCCTTGACGACGACGAAGGGCTCGTCCGAGACGCCGTACTCGCGGTACTTCACGCGGATGCTGGCGAGCATGGCAGCGACCTTGTCCGCCAGTTCCTGCTCGCCTTCCCGGGCATGGAAGTCGATTCCGCCGCAGACGTCATAGGCCGGGCTGATCCGCCACGGATCGATGCCGATCACCTCGGAAAATTCGCGCGTCACGCGCTCATAGGCGTTCGCGTGGTTCGTCTTGCGGCGGGCATGCCAGCCGGCATGCAGCGGCGGGATCACCCACTGGTCGTCGAGGCCGGCCAGATTGGCCGGAATGCCCGCCGACAAGTCGTTGTTGAGCAGCACCGCGCAGGGGTCGAAACCGGGCAGACCCAGCCGCCCGCCGTGCCGTTCGAGCGGCTCGAGGGTCAGCGACGAGCCATTCGTCAATTCGATCACCGTCGGCTCGGTGATGTCGGGCAGCAGGGTACCGAGCCGCACCGAAAGGCCGGTCAGGCGCAGGATGGACACCAGCTTGGCCACGTTCTGCAGGTAGAACTGGTTGCGGGTGTGGTTCTCCGGTACCAGCAGCAGCTGGCGGGCATCCGGACAGATCCGTTCGACGGCGGCCTGGGCCGCCTGTATGCACAGGGGCAGGAAGGCATCGTTGAGGTTGTTGAAGCCACCGGGAAACAGGTTCAGGTCCACCGGCGCCAGCTTGAAGCCCGAATTGCGCAGGTCCGTCGACCCATAGAACGGCGGCGTATGGTCGTGCCATTGCACACGCATCCAGCGTTCGATTTCCGTAGCGTTGTCGAGAAAGTGCTTCTCCAGCTCCAGCAGGGGGCCGGTCAGCGCGGTGGTGAGGTGAGGGACCATGGCTGCTCTCAGGTATTCCGCGACTCGGGGTCGCGACGACGCGCCGGGCCCGTCCATTCGGGCAAGACGCACCGGTGCCAGTCGTTTCGGCGAATCTTACACCACGCTTGCCGCGCCGGTTTCCGAGGCCGTCCGGCCGTCCGCTTCCGGCACCACGGACCGCAAGAATGGCGCAAAGACGGCAGGCAGCGGAGCGTTCTCAAGGCTTCGCTGCGAGAACAGGAATCGACCATCGCAGACGAACCCGAGTTCCGCCCAATTGACGCCGTTGAGCGCCGCGCACAGGGCGCGCACGTCGGTTTCCGGGTCACGCGGGAAGATCGCCAGGATCGCGCCGTCGTAGTGCGGGCAATCGTGAATGAAGAAGGGCCTGGGGCTACGGGTCTTGCCATTCACGTACACTCTCGGCCGCGCGGACTGGAAGTAGCCCCGTCCCCACTGCCACCAGTCGTGTTCGCTGAATCGCCGGATTCGGCGCGCCATCAGCCGATCCCGGTGGGGGAGGAGGGCGGCGGGCGGCGGATCGTCGGGCTCGCACCAGATCATCCGCCGGGTCCGGCCATCGCGGATCGTGGCGGAGCAGACGAAGTCGCGCGTCCCGTGCTGCGGGTCCGCGTACAGTTCATCCGCGCCGGAGACGGCCCCGACCTTGACGAAGGCCAGCTCCTTGAGCCGCAACGGATAGTCGTCGCGCACGAACATCAGGTGACCCTCGCACTCCAGCAGCTGACGGGCTTCCCATGGAGGGGCGCGGAGCCCATCGGCCAAGGCGTCGCCCTGGCCCAGCTCGGCGAGCCGCATCTGCCGGTCGAAGCGGCCCTTCTCGAACCGCCAGATCAGGCAATTGGGCACCGCATCGTCAAAGATCCGCGCATCGCCCAGTTCGATTGCGTCGGTGATCGTGCCCATCTGCCACATCAGGCGGTTGAGCGACACGGCCGAGGTGGCCTTGAGGAAGTCCCGCGGCGTGATGAAGATCAGTTCGCCCCCCGGCAACAGGTGACGGAGGCACTTCTCGATGAAGAACAAATACAGATTCGTGCGCCCATCGAACCCGTCCAGCGGCAGCAATGCGCGCGTCGATGCGGGAATGTCCTGGAAGCGGACATAGGGCGGGTTGCCGATGATGGTGTTGAATCGCTCGCTGTCCGGATAGGCGAAGAAGTCCATCGGGAGTGCCCCATCCGGCCGATGGGCCGGGTCCGGTTCGACGCCGACCGCGCCCGGAAGGTGCTTCAGGAAGGCGCCATCGCCGCAGGCCGGTTCCAGTACACGGCCGCGGTTTCGGCGCAGCGCGAGCATCGCCTCGACGACAATCGGGGGCGTGAAGACCTGCCCCATCGCCACGACGTCGCGCAGGGGCAGGGAGGTCTGGTCAGGGGTGGCGCCGTTCATCGCGGCCAATGTGCCACAGCCCGCTGCGGGACGCGAATCGCGGCCTCCTCAGGCCGGGCGTCCCGCGATGGCGTCCCGCAGGCTCGCGATCGGTCGCTGGATATGGTAGCCCTGCGCCAGGTCAATGTTCTGGGCGACCACCTGGGCCAGGACCAGGTCGTCCTCGACGTATTCGGCGACGGTCCGGATATCGAGCTCCCGCGCCAGGGTCACGATGCTGCGCACCAGGGCCCGGTCCTTGTCATTGGACTTCATGCCCAGCACGAAATCGCCCTCGATCTTGAGGTAGTCGATCGGGAAGCGCTTGACGTAGTGGAAGGACGAGAACCCGGAGCCGAAATCGTCGATTGCGAGCTTGAAGCCTTCGTCGTGGAGGTTGCGGATGAAGCGCTCGAGCATCGACATGTTGCGGATCGTCTCGCGCTCGGTGATCTCGAACACGATCCGGCCCGGATCGATGGCAAAGTCCCGCGCGATCGAGCGGGTTTCGGCGATGAAATCGTTCAGCACCAGCGCACGCGGCGACATGTTCAGGAACAGGGCGCCCTGGTAGTCGCTGCGCTCCACCGCATCAAGGGCCTGCTCCATCAGCATGTAGTCGAGCTTGTGCATGACGCCCATGCGCTCCGCCACCGACACGTAGTCCTCCGCCAGCACGTGGGCGCCGTCGGGCAGCTGGATGCGGGACAGGACTTCGACGGCCTCGACCCGACCGTCCGTCGTGGACACGATGGGCTGGAAATAGGGCACGACACCGCGACTGTCCACCGCCTGCAGGATCATCATGCTCTTCTCGCCGAGGGTCTTGAAGACCTCGACCACGTCCTGCTCGGTCGGCACGGCGACTCGGGCCTTACCGTCCGCCTTGGCCCGATACATCATGTTGTCGGCGAACAGGAAGAGATCCTTGGCCACGCTGGCGTGGGTCGGGTAGCAGCCTATCCCGACCGACGCGGACGCCGTCACGCGGCTGCCGTCGGGCGCCTCGATGGACAGCTCGCCGACCTTGGCGATCACCCGCTTGGCGACTTCCTCCGCCCCCTCGAGGTCGGTCTCGGGCAGGATGATGACGAACTCGTCTCCGCCGTAGCGGGCCGGCATGTCGTCGTCGCGGATGGCCTCCCTCAGGCATTCTCCGAAGCGCTGCAGGAAATCGTCGCCGAAGCCATGGCCATAGCTGTCGTTGATCGACTTGAAATTGTCGGCGTCCACGACGAGGAGCGAGAACACGTAGTTGTGGCGCGCGGAACGGTGGATCTCGTTGTCGATCACCTCCCAGAAGACCCGCTGGTTGTAGAAATTGGTGAGTGGGTCGCGGGTGGCGTAGTACTCGAGATCCTTGGTGTAGCGATCGATGGCCTTGACCGAGCCGACGACGTTGAGGAGGGTCGACAGGACGCTCTCGATGACCAGCACGTGGGTGGGCTCGACGTCGCCCTGTGCCTGCATGCCAATGCCGACGATGCCGCCGATGCGGGGCGCGTCCACCAGGAGCGATTTGCTTTGCAGCGCGACGCTGGCCCGGGCCACCTCGGGCATCTCTTGCGTGCGGTCGGCCACGTGGTGGTTGACCCGCATCGCGTAGCCGGCATCGAAGTAATCGGTGCGCTTGAGCTCGTCGCGCAGCCGTGTCTCGAACATCTGCCGCATCTCGTCGGTGGGTTCGAAGCGCCAGAACACTTCGAGGTCGAAGGCCTCCTCGCCCGTCTTGAAGATCGAAAAGAGCGCGTAGGCGGGCATCACCCCGTCGATGTCGAGCAACAGGCGGATCACGTAGTCGCGCCAGTCGCGGATCACATCGGACGTCAGCACGAATTTCTCGAGCAACCGGATCTCGAACTCCAGCATGTCCTTGTCGACTGCAATGCTGCGGACCCGGCTGGTGAGCTGGGAGATCTCGCGCGAGACGGTATCAAACTCCTGGAATCCGAGGCTGGGTGGACTGTTCTCCAGCTGGCGGAGGTCGGCCAGCCGGTTGACGGACCCGATGCTGTTGGCCAGTTCGGCGATCGCGCCGTCGAAGCGGCGGCGGATGTAGAGCACCATCAGCAGCGTCGCCGCAATCGCGACCGGCGCGAGCGGGATCATGGCGATGGCAAAGGTCCGCTGGTGGGCCTCGAGCACCGGCGCGATGTCCTGCCTCACGTCGATCACGCCGAGGATATCGCCGACCTCGACGTTGGTATGGCAGCCCTGGCAGACGGCTTCGGCCTTGAGCGCATACAGGAAACGGACCTCCCCATCGCCCTCGAAACTTCGCGACCGGCCCTCGCGGAAGACCTGCTCGATGGCGGCGTCCGGCGCCTTCTGTGCGATCTCGCCGAACATCACCGAGACGCGATTGCCCCGGTAGATGTCGATCTGGCGCCGCGAGCCCTTCACCGAGGACTGGATCGCCGCGACAAACCCTTCCAGCTGCTGGCGGCTCCAGCCCGTGCTCATCAGCTGGAACATCGACCGAAAGGTCAGTTCGGCGAAGCTCGACGCGTCGGTCACGGCCTCTTCCCGCAGCGAACGCTCGAACAGGTAGGACACGGCGACATGCGTCGTCATGACGATGACCGCAGAGAAGAGAACCGCGGCGATCAACAAGACGCCGCGAAGGGACTGAGTACCGGGAATGCGCATGTCCGTCACAGTTTGGCGGGCTGCCGCCACGGTCGGGGTACTTGCAAGCTTACGGACCCTCTCCGCCGAAAGATAGATAGGGACATCCGAGACACCGGCACCATTCCACGGACATTGTCATACCATGAGGGTCGTCGCCCCCTTTCCCGCCGGCAAGCCCACTGCGGGGGTGCACCTTCGTGCGACGGGCGACTATGATGCGCCCTTGCAATCCGGGCCGAGGAGCGCCACGCATGACCCTGACCGACCTTCGATACCTGGTGGCACTGGCGCGAGAGCGCCATTTCGGCCGCGCGGCGGAGAAGTGCCATGTCAGCCAGCCGACCCTGTCGGTGGCCATCAAGAAGCTCGAGGATCAACTCGGCGTGACGCTCTTCGAACGCAGCGCCGCAGACGTCAAGATCACCGAGATCGGTCAGCGGATCGTCGACCAGGCAGAGAAGGTGCTGGCCGAGGCCAACCTGGTCAAGGAGATCGCCGCCTCCGGCAAGGATCCCCTGGCGGGCCCGCTGCGGCTGGGCGTCATCTATACGATCGGACCCTACCTGCTCCCGCGACTGATCCCCCGGGTCCATGCGCTGGCCCCGAAAATGCCCCTCTTCATCCAGGAGAACTACACCGGGCGGCTCACCGAGGCGCTCAAGCGTGGCGAGCTCGACGTCATCATCATCTCGCTGCCCTATCAGGAGCAGGGCATCGTGACCCGCGTCGTCTACGACGAGCCCTTCCGCGTGCTGCTGCCCAGCGGGCACGCCTGGGCGCGGCGGGACGACATCGAGCCCGACATGCTGGCCGAAGACCAGCTGTTGTTGCTGGGCGCGGGCAACTGCTTCCGCGACCAGGTCCTCGAGGTATGCCCCCACTGCCGCACCGGGAGCGGGCTGCAGCGAACCCTCGAGGGCAGTTCGCTGGAGACGATCCGCCACATGGTGGCGACCGGCATCGGTGTCACGATCCTGCCCAGCTCGGCTGCGGACGATCTCCCGGAGCAGAATCCGCTGCTGGCCGTCCGCCCGTTTGCGGAACCCCATCCCTCACGCAAGGTGGCACTGGCCTGGCGGGTCACCTATCCGCGCACCGGCGTGATCGACGTGCTGACCCGCGCAATCCGCGACAGCCACCTGCCGGGCGTCGAGGACGTCTGACGCGAAGCGCGGCATTCTCCGCCCGCAGGGTCTCGTCTGACGCCGCCACCCGGCCCATAATGAACAGGGCTGTCGGCGGAGGATGAGATGCGGGAGAGCGACGAAGACGTGGTGATCGTCGGCGCGGGACGCGCCGGCCATGCGTTGGCACGCGCGATCAGGCGCCGCTCCCAGACCTGCACGATCACGCTGATCGCCGCCCACTCCGCCGAGGTCTATCCGAAGTCCGCCTTTCCGGCGGCGCTCGCGGCCAACCGGGATCCGATCACGCTGGTGCAGGCGACCGCCAGCATGGTCGCCGCGCGCGAAGACCTCCACCTGCTCGAGGACAGCGCCGTCGAGGCCATCGACGTCGCAGGCGGCAACATCGCCATGCGCCATGGCAGCATTCCCTACGATCGCGTCATCATCGCAGTGGGCGAGGAAGTCGGCGTTCCCCCAGCCCTGCGCGGCAACCCGGCGGTGCAGCCCCTCAACCGCTTGTCCGACTTCCACCTCCTGCATGGTCGTCTGCGCCTGGCCCGTCGCGTTCTGGTACTCGGGGCGGGGGTCTGTTCCTGCGAGTTTGCCAACGAGCTGGTGCGTAGCGGCCGCGAGGTCATCGTCGCCGATTCGGCCCGCCATCCGCTGGGCGAACGCCTGCCGGGACTCGCGGGTCGCCGCCTGCGCGACGCGCTGGCGCGGGCGGGCGTCAGCTTCCGGCTGGACGACCGGGTGCTGGCGGTCGATCCGATCTCCCACGGGCGCTTCCGCGCCCACACGGCGTGCAACGAACGCCTTGACGTCGACGCCGTCGTGTCGTTGATCGAACCGCGGCCGCGGACCATGCTGGCCCGAACGTCCGGTCTGGGCCATGGCAACCGGGGCATTGCGGTGGATGGCTTCCTGCGTACCTCGGCCGCACATGTCTTTGCCCTCGGGGCGTGCGCCGCCCTGCCGGGGCTGGCCCGCTACGCCAGCATCGAGTCCCAGGCGCGAGCCCTGGCGGAAACCCTGTGCGGGCGCCCGTCCCAGCCCGAGATCCGGCCCGAAGCGCTCCGCCTCAACACGCCGGACGCCCGCTTTGCCTTCTTTGAGCCACCCGCCGTGGCCGGTGAATGGCAGGAACACGCGACACCCGGCGGCGTCACCTCGACCTTCCTCGACCAATGGGGTCGCCTGCGGGGCTTCGCACTGGCCGGCGACGCCGTCGACAAACGGGACGCGTGGATGGCACGCGTGGCGCTGCAGGACTGAGCCCCCACGCGGCGGAGCTTTCCTTGGTCTAGAAGCCGGCCCCGGGCCGGGCCAGCCACGCCTGCTCGGCGATGCTGCTGCGCCTGCCGAGATCCCGGTTGCGGTGCGGGAAGCGGCCAAAGCGCGCGATGACCTCAGCGTGCTGCCGGGCGTAGTCCAGGTAGCCGGCGAGTTCGGGCGCCTCGTCGACGAGGGCCTCGAAACAGGCGATGGCCTGCCGCTGCAGCCCGAGATCCTCTGCGTGTTCGAGCGGCAGATAGACGAACACCCGCTGCAGCGGTGCCAGGTCCCGCTCGCGCCCCGAGTCGATCAGCGCGATAGCGTCCCGGCGGGCCAGCGGATCGCCCGCAAATGCCCGGGCACTGCCGCGATGAATCTGGCGGGTGAACTGGTCCAGCAGCAGAATCCGCGCGAGACGGCCCTCGGTCGTGCCCGCCCACGCGGCGAGCCCGCCGGCCAGCGCACGGTCCACCCAGCCGCCGAAGCGCCTGGAGATCTCCTGGTCGAAGGCCGGGTCCTTGGCGAACCACGCGCGCCGTGGCGCCAGCGGTCCGACGCCGAACCAGAAGACCAGGACGTCGGCCACCGCCAGCGTTCGCGCCGCGACATCCACCACCGCAGACCCTAGCCGGCCGCCTTCTTCTTGCGCGCGGTCGTCGTGGCGGTCGCGGCCTTGCCTGCCTTCGCCGCCTTGGGCGCCCTGGGCTCGAACTCGAACCCGACCTTGCTGGCGCCAGCATCCCAGCTGAGGAACGCCGAGAACTTGCGGCGGGTCTTGTTCGAGACAAATCCCTTCAGCAGCTCGGTCTTGCCAGACTCGAGCAGCCGCTGCATCTGGGCACGCTCGATCGGCTGCTGGAGGATGATCTTGCCCGAGCGGAAGTCGCAGGACTTGTCCGGCCCGACCGACTTCTCGCAGACATACGATGTGCCGTGCTCGAAGACGCCACCACCGCACTTCGGACATCTGCCGAGGCTTTCCTGGTCGGAGAAGTCCACCGGCTCGGCGTTCTCCTCTTCCTTCGGCTGGCCGAAGTCGAAGGTCGGCATGTGCTCGTCGTTGAGGACGATCTCGGCGCTGAACTGTCGGCCCATCTTGTTGCGGAAGCCCGTGAGCGGTCCCACCTGACCGGACGACAGCAGCTGCTGGATCTCGTCGATCTCGAACTGGCGGCCGGCGACGATCTTCCAGGTACTCCAGTCGCAGGCCTGGCAGGCGAACTTCTTGTAGTTCTCCCGGACCGTACCGCCGCATCGCGGGCAGGGCGTGGCCAGCGTCGCGAAATTGCCCGGCACCGTATCGGATTCGTAGGCCTTGGCCCGGTCGACGATTTCCTGCGTCATCGACTGGATGTGGGACATGAACTCCTCGCGGGAGAGCTTGCCCTGCTCGACCTGAGCGAGGCGGTATTCCCATTCGCCGGTCAGCTCGGGCGAGGCCAGTTCGTCGATCCCCAGGCCGCGCAGGAGCGTGATCAGCGAGAAGGCCTTGGCGGTCGGGATCAGTTCGCGACCTTCCCGATGCATGTAGGTCTCACCGATCAGGTTCTCGATAATCTGGGCCCGTGTCGCCGGTGTGCCGAGACCGCGGCCCGCCATCGCGGCCCGGAGTTCCTCGTCGTCCACCATCTTGCCCGCGCCTTCCATCGCCGACAGCAGCGTCGCTTCGCTTTAGCGGGCGGGCGGCTTGGTCTGGTTGGCCTTGACGAGGATGTCCTCGGTCTGGACGGTCTCGCCGCCTTCGACGGGCACCAGTTGCGGGCCCCCTTCGTCGTTGTCGGTCTGCGCGGCCTTGCCATAGACGGCCAGCCAGCCGGGCTTGACCAGCACCTTGCCCTCGGTCTTGAAGGCTTCTCCATCCACACGCGTGATACGGGTGGTGATCCGGTACTCGGCCGAGGGGTAGAACACGGCCAGGAAGCGCCGGGTGACCAGATCGTAGATTTTCTGTTCCGGCTCGGTCAGCGTCTTGGGCGCCGCGCCGGTGGGGATGATCGCGAAGTGGTCCGAAATCTTGGCATTGTTGAAGATCCGCTTGTTGGGTCGGACCCAGCCATTGCTGCGGATCGTCTCGGCGAAGGGCGCGAACTGCTCGGGCAGGCCGGCCATGACCTCGCCTACCGTCGCGACGTAGTCCTCGGGCAGCGCACGGGAATCGGTTCGCGGATACGTGAGGACCTTGTGCCGCTCGTACAGCGCCTGGGCAATCGCCAGCGTGTTGCGGGCCGAAAAACCGAACCGTCCGTTCGCTTCCCGCTGCAGCGAGGTCAGATCGAACAGCAGGGGCGCGGCCTGGCTCGATGGCCTGGCGTCTTCCTCGACCAGACCGGTCTTGCCGGCACAGCGTTCGGCAATGGCCTCGGCCCGCGCCTTGTCCCACAGCCGGCTCGCCGTCGCGTGCTCGTCGTCCTCACGCTTCTTGAAGCCCTCGTCGAACCAGCGGCCGACATAGGTGCCGGCGGCCGCGCCGAAGGTGGCCTCCAGTTCCCAGTAGTCGCGGGACTTGAAAGCGCGGATGCGCTCCTCGCGCTCGATGACGATCGCCAGCGTCGGGGTCTGCACCCGCCCCACCGTGGTGAGGTGGAAGCCACCGGTCTTCGAGTTGAACGCGGTCATCGCCCGCGTTCCGTTGATGCCGATCAGCCAGTCGCTCTCTGCCCTGGACACCGCAGCCTGGCGCAGGCCTTCAACCTCCTCCGCGGAGCGCAGGTGGCTGAAACCGTCGCGGATCGCCTGGGGGGTCATCGACTGCAACCACAGGCGCCGCACCGGCTTGCCCGATTTGGCGTGCTGGACGACGTAGTTGAAGATCAGCTCACCCTCGCGCCCCGCGTCGCAGGCGTTGATCAGGCCCTCGACGTCCTTGCGCTTGATCAGGCGGGTGAGCAGCTTCAGGCGGTCGGCGCTCTTGGTAATCGGGTTGAGGGCGAAGTGCGGCGGAATCACCGGCAGGTTCGCAAACGACCACTTGCCCCGCTTGACCTCGTATTCCTCCGGGACGGTCAGCTCAAGCAAGTGACCCACGGCGGACGACAGAACGAAGTCATCGGACTCGAAGTAGTCTTTCTCCTTGGTGAAGCCACCCAGTGCGCGGGCGATGTCCTGCGCGACCGAGGGCTTCTCGGCGATGATCAGTTGCTTGCTCATGGCGTCCCTGCCCGCTTGAAGTACGGGGGAATTCCGAAGGGATGTTCGAAGCGCGGCATGATACGGACGCTCGGGGCGGCGTGGCAACCGCCCATACCGCCCCGAGCGTCGCAATCTACCGGGGCGCCGCTACCGTCCGTCGGATGGTCAATATCGAACCCTGGCGCGAGTGCCCGGTCGTTCCGGCCTAGTGAAAGGTCGGATCCAGATCGTCTTCTTCCTCGGTCAGCAGTTCATCGAGGATCAGCGTATCGATCGACTGCTCCTGGCGCCACAGCACCATCAGTACGATCACTTTCAATCGGGAGCGCGTCAGGCGGTGGTCCGGCAGTGCCATGGCGCGCTCGATGATCATCTCGCGGGTCAGTGCATCGAGGACGCCCGCGTGCTCGAGGAAGCTCAGGAAGCCGCGGCACTCCGCATCGAGCCGCCCCAGCTCCTCACTCGCAAAGATGCGCACCGAGTCGCTGTCCGGCGAGATGACCGGCAGCGCCGGCTCCTGGCGAAGCCCCTCGAGCCAGGTCATCGCTTCGGAGATCTCGTCCTCCTCGAAACCCGCGGCGGAGAGCTTCCGGGCAAGCTGGTCCCCCTCCGGGCAGGCCCGGACATGGACATAGTTTTCAAAGAGATAGACAAGTATGTCGAACATGGCGACGCCTGAGACTACTGGATGCGCTGGAACCGACCGCCCGGCAGGCGGGCCACGTGGCCGTCGAGTTCCATGGTCAGCAGAATGGCGGACAGTGAATCGGGCGTCAACCCGCTGCGCTGCAGCAACGTGTCGAGGTCCACAGGATCGTGCCCCAGCGCATCAAGGACCTTGCACGCCTCCCCGGCCACGGGCGCTGCTGGCGTACCGTCCGTCCGGTCGGGCGCCACGTCGCCCGACCCGCGCCAGGAGAGCTCCTCGAGCACATCGCCCGCCGACTCCACCAGCTTCGCGCCATCCCGGATCAGCCGGTGGCAGCCCCGCGACAGGGGCGAATGAATCGAGCCGGGGATGGCAAACACCTCTCGCCCCTGCTCGGCCGCCAGCCGCGCCGTGATCAGCGATCCGCTGCCGACCGCCGCCTCGACCACCAGCACCCCGCGGGACAAGCCAGCGATGATCCGGTTGCGCTTCGGAAAATGATGTCGCCTGGCCGCCGTGCCCAGCGGGAACTCGGAGAGAATCAGGCCCTCGCGGGCAATCCGGCGAGCCAGCGTCTGGTTGCGGGACGGGTAGATCCGGTCGGCGCCCGTGCCAATCACCGCGATCGTGCCACCCTCTCCGTCCAGCGCACCCTCGTGAGCCGCCGCATCGATGCCCAGGGCCAGACCGCTCACCACCGCCAGCCCGGCGCCCGACAGGGCGGCGGCGAAGGCGCGGGCATTGCCCATCCCCTGCGCGGTCGCGCTGCGGGCGCCAACCATCGCCAGGCCCGTGCGGGCAAGCAATTCGACCCGCCCCTTCGCAAACAGGAGGGTCGGCGGATCGGGAATCGTCAGCAGCTGACGGGGGTAGCCGGCGTCGGCCAGGGTCAGGACATGGTGATCGGACGCCGAGGCCCAGGCGAGATGGGCCGCGACCTCGGCTTCGCGGTCCGTATCGAGGACCGCCGCCGCGAGGCGATCGCCGACAACCCTGGCGAGGGCCGGCCGGCCGGCCGACAGGACCCGGTCAGGCAACCCGAAGGCCGCGAGCAGGGCGCGCTGGCCTGCATCGCCCAGGCCCGGCGTCAGCGAGAGTCTGAGCCAGGCTGCCAGCAGCCCGGCCGGGTCTTGCGCCTCAGGGCTGTCGGACAGAATCGCCTACCGTCGCCGGCCCATTGCTATCGAGGATCAGCGCGTAGGAGAGGCGGCTGAAGGTGCGGAACACGAAGATCAGGCCGTAGCGCTTCTCGGGCAGCACGAAGGTCTCGCGGGCGCCATCGCCGGAGTACTCGGCCGTTCCCCGGTTGCGATACAGGGCGAGGATCTGGCCAACCGCGGCCCCCTCGTTCTCGCCATAGCTGATCGTGATGACGTCGTTCCGGCCGGCCACGTTCACGCCGGCGTAGATGCTGGCGATCCGTGCCGCGACCGGGCCGTCCGGCGCATGCGGGGCAAAGCTGAAGAACTCGTCTCCCGGGCTGGGCAGCATGCGGTCGCCCTTGCCGATCTCCTGCAGCCCGGTGACCACGCGTAGCGTGGCCGGGTCGCCGTCTTCGGTCACCTGCGCGGAGCCGAGGTGGAAGGCTTCGAAGGCGAGGATCTCGCCGGAGATGGGATCCTTGATCGGTTGCGCCGGGCGATAGAGCTGCCAGCTCTGCGTGCCGGCAGGCACGTCCTTGGCGAAGATGGTGTCGCCCTTGCCGGCGAAGACCTGGTGTTCATCGACCGCGATGACCGTGGCCGAATGGGCCAGCCCATCCTCGTCGACCACCAGTGGCTGGGACAGGAAGGGCTTGATGGCGTCGATCGAGATGCTGGTGATCGGGCCGTTGAGCGATTCCGAGTAGGCCTGCGGGAAGCGCTTCTCGTAAAGCGGGTCGCCAATGGGCTTGCCCAGGCGCAGATAGGGGCCACTGCGGTCGAGATAGACGATCTGGCCGGGATAGATCAGATGCGGATTGCGGATCTGCTCACGATTCATCCGCCACACCTCGGGCCAGCGCCACGGTTCCTTCAGGAACTTGCCGGCAATGCCCCACAGGGTGTCGCCGGGCACGACCACGTGGCTGTCAGGCGCATTGGCGGCGATGGGCGACTCGGCGATCGCGGCATTCGCACCAAGCAGTGCAGCGATGCTGGTCAGCAGGGAGAATATAATGCGGGTCATCTCGCTCGCTCATGGCAAATGCGGAACCCCCGTCCCGCGTTTTGATCAGATCGGCAAGAAGTCGGGAAAACTTGAGCACCATGGCATGAGCCGCGGTGTGGCCCGATCCTCGCAAATCGCATGAGATTCTGCATTCAAACGGTTATTGCAGCAAGCAAAATGGCGCTTCTTCCCATCCTGAGATATCCCGATCACCGCCTCCACACCGTGGCCAAACCGGTTGCCGAGGTCGACGACTCCATCCGGCGCTTGATCGACGACATGGCCGAGACCATGTACGAGGCACCCGGAATCGGACTGGCCGCGACACAGGTCGATGTTCACAAGCGCGTCGTGGTGATCGACGTGTCCGAAGACCGGAGCGAACTGCTCGCGTTGGTCAATCCCGAGATCCTCGACCGGCGAGGCGAGCAGGTCTGCGAGGAAGGCTGCCTGTCGGTGCCCGGCATCTACGAGAAGGTGGCCCGGGCCGAGGCCGTGACCGTACGCGCCCTCGACCGGAACGGCGAGCCCTTCACATTCGACGCCGAGGGCATCCTGGCGGTGTGCGTGCAGCACGAGCTCGACCACCTCGACGGCAAGGTCTTCGTGGAGTATCTCTCCCAGCTGAAGCTGACCCGGATCAAGATCAAGCTGGCCAAGAAAGCCCGGATCACCGCGTGACCGCAGCGCGATCCCTGCGCGTTGCCTTCGCCGGCACACCCGAATTCGCGGCGGTTGCGCTGGAGGCGATCGTCGCCGCCGGCTATCCGGTGCCGCTGGTCCTGACCCAGCCGGACCGTCCTGCCGGACGCGGCATGCGGCTGCAGCCATCCGCGGTCAAGCAGGCCGCGCTGGCCCACGGCCTGATCGTGGATCAGCCCGATCGGCTGCGCACGGCCGAACAGCAGGCGGCTTTGGCGCGCTGTGCGCCCGATGTGCTGGTGGTTGCCGCCTACGGCCTGATCCTGCCCCAGGCCGTCCTCGATCTGCCCCGCCTGGGCTGCATCAACATCCACGCCTCCCTGCTGCCCCGCTGGCGCGGGGCAGCACCCATCCACCGGGCGATCGAGGCGGGCGATACCGAGACCGGCATCACGATCATGCAGATGGATGCGGGCCTCGACACCGGGCCGATGCTGGCGACCGGCCAGCTACCGATCAGCGGCGACGACACGACCGCCAGCCTCCACGACAGGCTCGCTGGATTGGGCGGCCAGATGATCGTCGAGGTGCTGGACCGGCTGGCGGAGGGCCCCATCGACGCCCGCCCGCAACCGGCGGCGGGCGTGACCTACGCCCACAAGATCTCGCGCGAGGAAGCCCAGGTCGACTGGCAGGCGCCGGCCGCTGCCATCGAACGCCGCCTGCGCGCCTTCGTGCCTTTCCCGGGCCTGCAGTCGTCCGTGGGCGGACAGGTGGTCAAGTTCTGGGCCGGCCACCGGGACGAGGCGAACGGCCAACCCGGCACCGTGCTGGCCGCCGGCGCCGACGGCGTCCTGGTGGCCTGCGGCGACCAGGCGTTGCGCTTCACCACCCTCCAGAAAGCCGGCGGGCGGCGGCTGCCGGCCGACGACTTCCTGCGGGGCTTCGACCTCTCCGTCGGCGATCGTTTCGACCCACCGGGCGATTGAATTTTTTGCGGCGACCCCGATCTTAGTGTTCGGATTCACTCACTGACAGGAAGGACGACCATGTTCGGCAACTGGATCAAGACCTCGATCCTCATGGCGGGAATCGTGGCGCTGTTCGGCATGCTCGGCGCACTGATCGGCGGCCGCTCCGGCATGATGATCGCGCTGCTGATCGCAGCGGGCATGAATGTCTGGGCGTATTGGTTCTCGGACAAGATGGTGCTCAAGATGTATCGGGCCCGCGAGGTGGACGCAAGCTCCTCGCCATATCTCTACAACATGGTGCGCGAGCTGTCGCAGCGCGCCGGACTGCCGATGCCCAAGGTCTACGTGATCGACGAGGCCCAGCCCAACGCCTTCGCCACCGGCCGCAACCCCGACAACGCGGCGGTCGCGGCCACGACCGGCATCATGCAGATGCTCTCGGAGCGCGAGCTGCGCGGCGTGATGGCCCACGAGCTGGCCCACGTCCGCAATCGCGACATCCTGATCTCGACGATGTCGGCCACCGTTGCCGGCGCGATCTCGATGCTGGCCAACTTCGGCATGTTCTTCGGCAGCAACGACGAGGACCGCCCCAACCCGATCGTCGCGATCGGCCTGATGATCCTCGCGCCGATGGCGGGCATGGTGATCCAGATGGCGATCTCGCGCACCCGCGAGTTCGGCGCCGACCGCGGCGGCGCGGAGATTTCAGGGGATCCGAATGCCCTGGCCGACGCCCTGGCGAAGATCGACGCCTATGCGCGGGGGATCCCGATGCACACCGCCGAGCGCCATCCCGAGACGGCGCAGATGATGATCATGAACCCGCTCTCGGGTGGCGGACTGCGCGGCCTGTTCTCGACCCATCCGAGCACCCAGGAACGGATCTCGCGCCTGCGGGCGATGGCCTGATACGGGACCGTCGCCGCGCCCTTGACGCCGCCTTCGGGCGGCGTCTTGCGTTGCCCCCGCCGCCGCTCGGCGGGCCAGCCGTCGGCCTGGCACCGGCGCAGGGGCGGGGAACACACCCTAGAATGGTGCGACCCCTCCCGCACGATGGTCCATGAGACACCCCAAGTCCCTGCTCGACCGGCTCGACCGATCCGTCCGCACGAAGCTGCTGGCGCTGGTCCTGGCGCCATTGCTGATTGGCGTGCCGGTACTGCTCGGGCTGGTGTGGACCTGGGGCAACCAGGCCTACCACCGCTTGCTGTCTTTCAAGATCGGCTCGGACCTCGTCACCGCCCACGAATACTTCGACCGGGTCCAGCAGGGCGTCGGCACGGACATCCAGGCGCTGGCCAGCTCGGTGCCGGTCAGTGCGCTGCTGCCCCATAGCGACGAGTCATCGACGACCGATGCCCTGCACGGCATGGCGGTGGCCCGCGGCCTCGACTTCCTGCACCTGCTCGACCGCGACGGCAAGCCGCTCGCCAGCGCCGGGGGCCGCCACCTGCCGCCCATCTCACGGGCCAGCTGGACGGTGGTGGATTCAGCGGTGGGCGGCGCCGCACGGACCGAGATCGAACTCTTTCCGCCCGCCGACCTGGCGGTGATCGATCCCGCCCTTCGCCGCCGGGCCCACCTGCCCCTCGTCGAGACCCCCGCCGCGGTCCCGGAGGCACGGGATTTCGAGGATCGCGGCATGGTGATTCACTCGGCCGCACCGGTATTCGACGCCTTCGGCCACCTGATCGCGGTGCTGGAGGGCGGAGTGATGCTCAACGGCAACCTTGCGATCGTCGACCGGATCAATGCCATCGTCTACCGGGAGGGCTCGCTGCCGCTCGGCTCTGTCGGCACGGCGACGCTGTTCCTGGGCGACACGCGGATCGCGACCAACGTCCGCCTGTTCGAGGGAGAGCGGGCACTGGGCACGCGCGTCTCGCGGGCGGTTCGCGAACACGTGCTCGAGGGGGGGCGGGTCTGGCAGGACACCGCCTTCGTCGTCAACGATTTCTACGTCTCCGGCTACGAGCCGATCGAGGACAGCGCCGGCGAACGCATCGGGATGCTGTACGTGGGCTTCCTCGAGGCGCCGTTCCGTAGCGCGCGCACCTGGGCCATGGGGGCGCTGTTCGCGGTCTTTGTCCTGATCTCCATCGCCGGGACCGTTCTGTCCCTGCGCTTCGCCCGGACAGTCTTCCGACCGATCGAGCGCATGAATGCGGTCATCCAGCGCGTCGGGGCTGGCGACGCGGATGCCCGCGTCGGACCGATCGCGAGTCGCGACGAGCTTGGCCGGCTGGCGATCGAGTTCGATCATCTGCTCGACACCCTCGCCGCCAAGCGCGAGGAGCTTCAGCAGTGGGCCGACGAGCTCGACAGCAAGGTCGCCGCACGGACCGCCGAGCTGGCCGAGGCCAACGCGATCCTGCGCCGCGCCCAGCAGCAGCTGGTCATGAGCGAGAAGCTGGCTGCCATCGGCGAGCTGACGGCCGGTGTTGCGCACGAGATCAACAACCCGGTGGCCGTGATCCAGGGCAACCTCGACGTGCTCAACGATGTCCTGGGCGCAGAGGCCGAGCCGGTCCGCGAGGAGATCCGGCTGATTCACCAGCAAGCCGACCGGATCCGGCAGATCGTCACCAAACTGCTCCAGTTCGCCCGCCCCGGCGAGTTTGCCGGCTATGCCGAGCAGGTGGCAGTCAATGCGGTGCTGGCCGACTGCGTACTGCTCACCCGTCACAACATCGACAAGCGGCGCATCACGCTGCAGGAGCGGCTGCAGGCGACCAGTCCGGTCGAGATCAATCGCAGCGAGTTGCAGCAAGTCCTGATCAACCTGATCGTGAACGCCGTACAGGCCATGCCGGAGGGCGGGCAATTGAGCCTCGACACCGCGGACTGGCGCGAGGGTGACGCGGCGCTGGGCGTGGTCATCCGCGTACGGGACACCGGACTGGGCATCGCCAGCGAACACCTCGACCGCATCTTCGACCCCTTCTTCACCACCAAGAAAGGCAGCGGAACCGGACTGGGACTGTCGATCAGCTACACGATCGTCGAGCGCTATGGCGGGCGGATTGCGGTCGACAGCACGCCGGGCGAGGGCACCGAGTTCAGTGTCTGGCTGCGGCGCGAGGCCGAATTCGACGACACGCCCAACGCACCGGACTTCCGGGCGCGCTGGGCGCGCGACGACGCGAGCGCGCGCGGCTCCGGGTGATTTGCTAGCATCGGCCCTGAAGACGGTCCGGATGTGCCGGACCGAGCCACCGGCTTTCCATGAAGCGACCTCCCCTGACCCGCTGGCTGGGCATCGTGTTGCGTGCGGTGCATACCGCGAGCGTGATCCTGCTTGGCGCCGCCCTCCTCAACGGTGACCCGCCCGGCGTGGCCGTGGCGGCCGTGCTCGCGACCGGCGCCACGCTGTTCGCCCTCGACCTGTGGGTATTCCCCGGGCATGTCCTCGAGCTGTCGGCACTGTCGGTCTTGGCCAAGCTGGTGCTGGTGGCCCTGATGGCGATCGAATCCGCCTGGCAGCTGCCCCTGTTCTGGATCGTGGTCCTGTGGTCGGGCGTCTTTTCCCATGCGCCGGCCACCCTCCGCCACCTGCGCTATACCCGGCAGGGCTGGGTCCGCAAGTAGCGCGATTCATGCCATTGGCATGACAGCGCACGAATCCGGCGCTAGACTCGGCGCTTTGCGCGCCGGAGACTGCGATGGCCCTTGCCCTGGTCCACACCCGGGCCCTCGATGGCATGTCCGCCCCCGAAGTGGTGGTCGAGACGCACCTGGCCAATGGCCTGCCGGCGTTCTCGCTGGTTGGCCTGCCCGACACCGAGGTCCGCGAGGCCCGCGACCGGGTCCGCGCGGCCCTGCAGACGGCGGGCTTCGAGTTTCCCCAGCGACGCATCACGGTCAATCTGGCCCCGGCGGACCTGCCCAAGGAAGGGGGCTGCTTCGATCTGCCGATCGCCTTGGGCATCCTCGCGGCGTCGCGCCAGCTGCGCGAGACCGGACTGGACGGCTACGAATTCGCCGGCGAGCTGTCGCTTTCCGGCCACCTGCGGCCGGTGCGGGGCGCGCTGGCGCTGGCCTGGCGGGCCGCGCGCTCGGGTCGGACCCTGGTCTTGCCCGAAGGCAATGCAGCCGAGGCGGCGCGGGTCAGCGGCGTCCGCGTGCTGGTCGCCGACAGCCTGCTGGCGGTCTGTGCCCACCTCAATGGCGGCGAGGCCCTGGCGACGGCCAGCGCCCCGCCATCCGATGTCGCGCCGGGCTGCCCGGACCTGGCCGAGGTCAAGGGACAGGCGCCGGCCCGGCGAGCCCTGGAGGTGGCGGCCGGTGGGCAGCATTCGCTGCTGATGGTCGGTCCTCCAGGCACCGGCAAGTCGATGCTGGCCGCCCGACTGCCCGGCCTGCTCCCGCTGCTCGACGAGCAGGCCGCGCTCGAGAGCGCGGCACTGCAGTCCATCGAGGGCTGCTTCGATCCAGCCTGCTGGCGGCTCCGGCCGTTCCGCCATCCTCACCACTCGGCCTCGGCCGCGGCGCTGGTCGGCGGCGGTGCGCACCCCCGGCCGGGGGAGATCTCCCTGGCCCACGAGGGGGTGCTGTTCCTCGACGAACTGCCGGAGTTCGACCGACGGGTGCTCGAAGCGCTGCGCGAACCCCTCGAAAGCGGACAGGTCACGGTGTCGCGGGCGGCTCGTCGGGCCACCTTCCCGGCCCGCTTCCAGCTCGTGGCCGCCATGAACCCCTGCCCGTGCGGGCATCTGGGGGACGCTCGACACCCCTGCCGGTGCACGCCCGACCAGGTGGCCCGCTACCGGGGGAAGCTGTCCGGTCCTCTGCTAGACCGCATCGACATCAGCCTCGAAGTGCCTGCCCTGTCCCCAGACGAACTGCTCGGCCGACCCGAAGGCGAGGGCAGCGCCGCGGTGCGCCGGCGGGTCGAGGCGGCGTGGGCACGCCAGATGGCCCGCCAGGGAAAACCCAACGCCCGGCTCACGGCAGGGGAGGTCGAACGCCACTGCCCTGCCGCCGATGCGGCGCGATCGCTGCTTGCCAAAGCCACCGAGCGGCTCGGCCTGTCTGCGCGGGCCTATCATCGGATTCTCCGCGTGGCCCGCAGCATCGCCGACCTCGCAGGCAGCGAGGCCGTCGCCGCGGCCCATGTGGCAGAGGCCATCCAATATCGTCGACCGTTGCCCGGCTGAGCCGGGTTAAGCTTGGTGGCCGGCCGGTCCCGCCTCGCGCCGGTCCCGACCGATGCCCTTGCCGATCCCCTATGCCCTGCTGACCTTCCTGCTCGCTGCGCTGGCCGCCATCGGGCCGTTCTCGATCGACACCTACCTGCCCGCCTTCCCGACCATCGCAGAATCGCTCGGGGCCAGCCAGACCGAAGTGCAGCAGACACTGACCGCCTATATGGCGCCGTTCGCCGTGATGGTCCTGTGGCACGGCACCCTGTCGGACGCCTTCGGTCGGCGGCGGGTACTGATCGTGGCCATGGGCCTGTATGCGCTGGCCTCGCTCGTGTGTGCGCTGGTCAACTCCATCGAATGGCTGTGGATCGGACGGGCCCTGCAGGGTATATGCGCCGGTGCCGGCATGGTGGTCGGTCGGGCCGTGGTGCGCGACCTGGTCGATGGCCCGCGGGCCCAGCGCCTGATGTCCCACGTCATGATGGTGTTCGGTATCGCGCCTGCCATCGCTCCGATGGTCGGCGGGCTGATGCTCGAGCTGGCCGGCTGGCGAGGCATCTTCGTGCTGCTGGCAGGCTTCGGCGTGGCCCTGGTGCTGCTGTGCGCCAGGTGGCTGCCGGAATCCCTGCCGCCGGAGCGGCGCCAGCCGATGCACCCGCTGCTCCTGATCCGGGCCTATCGGGAGGTCTTCGCGCGCCCAGCCTTCATGACGCTGACCGGCGCGATGGCGCTCAACTTCGCAGGCTTCTTCATCTACGTGCTGTCCGCCCCGGTCTTCCTGATGGAACACCTCGGCCTGCCCGCATCCGGTTTCGGCTGGTTCTTCGTGCCGACCGTGGCAGGCATGATGACGGGGTCGATGATGTCCGGGCGGATGGCCGGACGATGGTCCCAGCGGCGCTCGGTGGCCATCGGCTACGCCGTGATGGGGCTGGCGTTGGCACTCAACCTCGCAGTCAGCCTGACATGGCCGCCCGGCCTGCCCTGGTCGCTGGCGTTCGCGCCGGTCTATACCTTCGGGATGGCGCTGGCGATGCCGGCCCTCAGCCTGATGGCGCTGGAGCTCTTTCCGGCCCGGCGTGGCCTCGCGGCCAGCTGCCAGGGCTTCCTGCAGATGGGGATCAACGCCCTCGTGGCCGGCTTGCTGGCGCCTCAGGTCTGGCACCATCCAGGCGGCCTGGCGGCGGCGTCCGCCCTGCTGGCGGCAAGCGGTGGCGGCTTGTTCCTGCTCTGGTGGCGTCGCCTGGCCGTGCCGGCTCAGTCACTTTCGCCGAGATAGGCGGCGCGCACTGCGGGGTTCTCAAGCAGACTCTGCCCGCTGCCGGCGAGCGTGATCAGGCCGGAGTCCATGACGTAACCCCGCTGGGCGAACTCGAGGGCCAGGTTGGCGTTCTGCTCGACGAGCAGGATCGAGACGCCCTCGGCACGGACCGACTGCACGACCTCGAAGATCTTCTCGACCACCAGCGGCGCCAGTCCCATCGAGGGTTCGTCGAGCAGCAACAGCCGCGGCCGTGACAGCAGTGCCCGGCCGATGGCGACCATCTGCTGCTCTCCGCCCGACAGCGTGCCGGCGACCTGGCGGAGTCGCTCCCGGACGCGTGGCAGCATCTCGAACACCCGCGCCATGTCGGCCTCGATCCCGTCGGCATCGTCGCGGATGTAGGCCCCCATCCGCAGGTTTTCCTCCACCGTCAGGCGGGTGAAGATCCCGCGGCCCTCCGGCACCAGCGCGATCCCCTTGCGCAGGCGCTTGTGGGCGGGCAGCCGGCCGAGCGCCTCGCCATCGTAGGTGATGCGGCCGCCCACCAGTGGCAGGGTGCCAGCGATGGCATTGAGCGTGGTGCTCTTGCCCGCGCCGTTGGCACCGATCAGGCAGACCATCTCGCCCCCCTGGACGGCCAGGTCGATCCCCTTGACCGCCTGGATCGCCCCGTAGGCAACCTGTACGCCCTCCAGCTGCAGCAGCGGCGCTCCTTCACTCGGCATGCTTGCCGCCTCCCAGATAGGCCTGGATCACGGCCTCGTCCTTCTGCACCACGGCGGGCACGTCTTCGGCGATCTTGCAGCCGAAGTCGAGCACGCTGAGCCGGTCGCACAGGCCCATGACGAGCTTCACGTCATGTTCGATCAGCAGCACGGTCGTACCGTCATGGCGGATCTGCTCGATCAGCCCGCGCAGCTGGCCCGTCTCAGTGGCATTCATGCCGGCAGCCGGCTCATCGAGCGCCAGCAGCCTCGGCTCGGTGGCGAGCGCCCGGGCGATCTCGAGGCGACGCTGGTCGCCGTAGGAGAGGTTCTTCGAGACGGTCCGCGCGAACCGTTCGATGCCGACGTAGCGCAACAACTCGAAGGCTCGTTCGGTGGTCAGGCGCTCTTCCTCGCGCGTGTGCCGGCTCTGGGTCAGGATGCCCCAGATACTGGCGCGCGTGCGGATGTGGTGGCCCGCCATGACGTTCTCCAGCGCCGTCATGTCCCGGAACAGACGGATGTTCTGGAAGGTCCGGGCGACGCCCTGCTCGACGACGAGGTGGGGTTTGCCCGTGGGCAGCTCCGTGCCATCGAAGACAAACTCGCCGGCGTCGGGGACATAGGCCCCGGTGAGCACATTGAAGAACGTGGTCTTGCCCGCGCCATTGGGGCCGATCAGCCCATAGACCTCGCCCTTGTTGATGGTCAGCGAGACCTCGGACAGCGCCGTCAGTCCCCCGAAGTGCTTGCTGATGCCGCGGGCCTCGAGCAGCTTGATCATGCACGGGCCTCCTGGGCCGCTACAAACTCGGGCCGGCTGTAGCGGGCGTGGGCCGGGATCAGGCCACTGGGCCGCAGCAGCATCATCAGGATCATCGCCAGCGAGAGCAGCAGCATCCGGAGCACTTCGGGATCCAGGACCACCTGGCCGAACAGCGCCTCCTGCACCGGCAGCGCGATGTAGCGCAGGATCTCCGGCAGCGCGGTCAGGATCAGCGCGCCGATCACCGCACCGGCGATATTCCCCATGCCCCCGAAGACGACCATGACCAGCACTGCGATCGACTCCATCAAGGAAAACGATTCGGGCGAGACAAAGCCCTGGAAAGCCCCGAAGAGTCCCCCTGCGACACCACCGAAGGTCGCGCCGAGCGAAAACGCGAGCAGCTTCATGTTGCGCACATTGATGCCGATTGCCTTGGCGGCGAGTTCGTCATCGCGCATCGCGGCCCAGGCGCGGCCCACGCGCGAGATCTGGAGACGCTGGATGAAGATGATGGAGCCGACCACGCACAGCAGGAAGAAGTAGTAGTAGAGAAACAGCGAATCGATCTTGAATCCGCCGATCTTCAGGCTGCGCGCGAGGTCCCAGCCAAACAGGTTCATCGGATCCAGCAGGTTGATGCCCTGGGGCCCGTTGGTGATGTTGACCGGGTAATTCAGGTTGACCATGAAGATGCGCACGATCTCACCGAAGCCCAGCGTCACGATGGCCAGGTAGTCCCCCCGCAGTCGCAGTACCGGAAAGCCGAGAATGATCCCGGCCAGCGCCGCCAGCGCCGCGCCCATCGGCAGGACGATCCAGAAGGGCAGGTGCAGGCCATCGGCCGCGCCGAGGCTCGCAGCCACCGCCGGAAAAGCTTCGGCAAAATGGGGCGACGCAAGGAAGGCCCAGGTGTAGGCACCCACCGCATAGAACGCGATATACCCCAGATCGAGCAGGCCGGCGAAGCCGACAACCAGATTCAGGCCGAGGGCGAGCATCATGTAGAGCAGCGCAAAATCGAGCACCCGGACCCAGGTGCGGCCGAACAGCGCCGCGATCAGCGGCGCGCCTAGGGCGATCAGGATGACCAGGACCCGGGCGGCGCGGGGATTGCGTTTGCCCAGATAGGGGATGGCTTCGGCAAGTTCGTTCATGTGGCGAATTCCCTCAGGCCCGGTCGGAAACGCGCTCGCCGAGCAGGCCGGTCGGGCGGAAGATCAGGACGGCGCCCAGGATCACGAAGGCGAAGATGTCCTGGTAGGACGAATTGAGGAAGCCGAAGGTGAAGTCTTCAATGTAACCGGCACCGACCGCCTCGACCAGCCCCAGCACGATGCCTCCGAGCATCGCTCCGGCCAGGTTTCCGATACCGCCCAGCACGGCGGCCGTGAAGGCCTTGAGCCCGGGCATGAAACCCATCGCATAGTGGGCGATGCCATAGTTGCTCGCGAACATCACCCCGGCCACGGCGGCCAGGGCGGCGCCCAGCACGAAGGTGAGCGCGATGATCCGGTTCACATCCACGCCCATCAGCGCGGCGACACGATGGTTCTCCGCCGTGGCCCGCATCGCGCGACCCAGCCGCGTGCGATTGACCAGCGTGATCAGGCCGAACATGAGTCCGGCGGACACCGCGATGATCGAGATCTGGACCGGCGTGATGAAGACGCCTTCAACAGGCTCCAACGGCGTGGTCGGGATCAGCTGGGGGAACGTGTGGTAGTTGCGCCCCCAGATGATCATCGCCAGGGTCTGCAGCAGGAAGGACACCCCGATGGCGGTGATCAGTGGTGCCAGGCGGGGCGCATTGCGCAATTTTCGGTAGGCAAGCCGCTCGATCAGGAAGGCCACGACCATGCAGACCGGAATCGAAACCAGCAGGCCACAGCCCAGCAGCAGCAGCGGATGGAGGTCCGGCGCCACGCCCAGCAAGGTGGAGATCGTCGTCAGGGCCGTCAGGGCGCCGATCATCAGGACTTCGCCATGGGCGAAGTTGATCAGCCCCAGGATGCCGTAGACCATCGTGTAGCCCAGCGCCACGAGCGCGTAGACGCTGCCGACGACCAGGCCATTCAGGATCTGCTGCAGCAAGGTTTCCATTGATCGCCTCTTGAACGTGCTGGGGTGCGCACTGCCACCGGTGCCACGGATTCGGGCACGACGCGGCCTCTTTATACCGAGTCGGCCCGCGACGGGCCAGCATTCAGGTCAAGGATGCGGTCCGGTCCGGACAGCCAGCGGCAGCCCCTATTGCGGGACCCATCGGCCATCTCTATGGTGGTATACCGTGATCGCACCGTCGCGGATGTCGCCCGCGGCGTCAAAGGCGATGTTGGCCGTGACGCCCTGGAAGGCATTGGTGCGCAGGGTCGGCAGGTAGCCGGCGGGCTCCACCGTACCGGCCCGCTGCATGGCATTCACCAGCGCCATCGCCGCATCGTAGGCGTAGGGTGCGTAGAGCTGGACGGCCACGCCGAAACGCTGCTCGAACCGTTCACGAAAGTCCCGGCCGCCCGGCATGTCGTCGATCGGGATCCCGGCCATCGTGCAATAGGCCTTGTCGTCCGCTGCGTCGCCTGCCAGCTTGAGAAAGGCGGGCGAGCAGCCACCATCACCGGTGACGAAAGCCACCTCGATGCCCAACTGGCGAGCCTGCCTGAGCATCGGCCCACCCTGGGCATCCATGCCGCCAAACATGATCACGTCGGGTGCCGTGGCCCGGACCCGGGTCAGCAGGCCCATGAAGTCGGCCGACCGGTCGGTCGTGGGCTCGCGCGCCACGACCTCGCCACCAGCCGCCACGACGGCCTTTGCGGTCTCGTCCGCAAGCCCCCGACCGTAAGGTGTCTGATCGTCGATGATGGCAACCCGCCGCCCGCCCAGCCCCTCGACGACGAATCGGCCGAGGACGGCACCCTGCTGGAGATCATTGGCGATCGTCCGAAAGATGCCCGCCAGCCCCTGCCGGGTCAGCGCCGCGCTGGTCGCCGACGGGGACACCATCGGCACGCCGGCCCGGGCATAGAGCCGGGATGCGGGCAGCGTCGTCCCGCTGTTGAGGTGGCCGACCACGCCCTTCACGCCGGCGTCGATGAGCCGACGCGCAACGGTCTTGCCGCGGCGCGGGTCGGCTTCGTCGTCTTCACTGAGCAATTCGAAGCGGACCGGTCGGCCACCAATGACCGGCCCCCGGGCGTTGACATCCTCGAGGGCCAGCCTGACCCCGTTCTCGTTGTCGCGCCCGAGGTGCGCGATGTGTCCGGTCAGCGGCGCCGCGCTGCCGATCCGGACCACCAGGGCCTCGGCCTGAGCCGGGCCCATGCCGAGGCTCAGCAGCAGGAGAGCCGTCAGGCAGCGCTCCATGGCGCGTACGGCGCAGGCTGGCGAGCGCCGCACGGCGGAACGCGCGGGCCGGACCATCAGTTGAGCGGCTTCCAGGCCTTGTCGGCGAACTGGTAGAGGGTCACACCGGCATCCTCGACATCGCCATGGGTATCGAAGCGGATGTTGCCGGTGACACCCTGGGTCTGGATCTTCTTGAGCGCCGGCAGGTAATCCTCGGGGTCGGCCGAGTCAGCCGCCTGCATGGCGGCGATCAGGGTCATGGTGGCATCGTAGCTGTACGGCGCATACAGCTGGACCTCGGCGCCGAAGCGCTTCTCGAAGCGGCTGCGGAACTCGGCGCCACCGGGCATCTTGTCCATGGGGATGCCCGCCTGGGTGCAGAACACCTGGTCGCTCATGACGCCCTCGGCCAGCTTGAGCATGCCGGCGGTACACACGCCGTCACCGCCGAGGAAAGTACCCGAGAAGCCCACCTGCCGCAGTTGGCGAAGCATCGGGGCGGCCTGGGCATCCATGCCGCCGTAGAACACCGCGTCGGGTTGGCGGCCCTTGATCTTGGTGAGGATGGCCATGAAATCGGTGGCCTTGTCGTTGGTAAACTCGCGCGCCACCACCTCGATGCCCAGTTGCTTCAGGTTGTCGGCAAAGGCGTCGGCCAGGCCCTGGCCGTAGGCCGTGCGGTCGTCGATGATGGCGATCTTCTTCGCCTTCAGGCGGTCATTCGCATACTTGGCCATCGCGGCGCCCTGCTGGAGGTCGTTGGCGATGACGCGGAAGGTCACCTGGTATCCCTGGCGCGTGAGCTTCGGATTGGTCGCCGACGGCGTGATGACCGGGATGCCCGCACGGGCGTAGATACGCGACGCCGGGATCGATGCCCCCGAGGTCACATGCCCGACGACCCCGGCAACGGACTCGTCGGCCAGGCGCTGGGCGACGGTGGTGGCCTGGCGCGGGTCAGCCTGGTCGTCCTCGCCAATCAGCTCGAAGCGCGCCTTCTCGCCGCCGATCATGATGCCCTTGGCATTGGCGTCCTCGATGGCCAGCCGCGCACCGTTTTCGCCATCCTTGCCAATGTGGGCGATGGGCCCGGTGAGGGGGCCGGCGTGGCCGATGCGAACGAGGGTCTCGGCATGGGCGAGGGCGGCCGACAGCGACAGAACGGCTGCGGCGACGAGTGTTGATTTCATGGATTTTTCTCCTGATCGGCGGTGGCGCGTGCCAGAATGCCGCCGGACCATGACCCGGTCCGTCCGGCACGGATGGCATCATCAAGGGTCGATTCTAGACCACGCGCCAGATCGTTGCCGACTGGGGAGAGGACGGAGGCAACACCATGAAATCCATCCTGAGAGCACTCTGCGGCCTGTTGTCCGTACTCGGCATCACCGCCTGCGATGTCTTCGATATCGAAGCGATCCGACCCGGCGTGACCCGTGCCGTCGAGGTCCGCGACCGGCTCGGCGCACCGAACACGGAGTGGCGCAATGAAGATGGCACCGTGACCTGGGAATACAGCCGACAGCCCGAGGGCGTCACCTGCTACATGATCACCATCGGGCGCGACCAGGTCGTTCAGGCGGTCGAACAGGTCATCACCGAGGTCAACATGGCCCGCATCCAGCCTGGCTGGACCCGGGCCCAGGTGAGCCGCCTGCTTGGGCGCCACCGCTCGGTCGAGCAATTCGACCTCAGGCAGGAAGAGGTCTGGGACTGGAACATCCCCCGCGAATTCGGCGACGAGACCTTCTTCAACGTGCATTTTGATCGGGCTGGCGTGGTCATGCGAACCAGCCGCAGCCACAAACCGCGTCCCTGAGCCCGGAAGCGCGGCGAGGGGCACGGAAACTGCGTTCTCGGGTCGCTCCCGGCGCCGGTTCCAGGTCAACTCCCCTCAGTAGTTGACAACAATACTCGGATATAATCGGGCCATGAACAGCCCTGCCCCGATCGATGCCGCCGCGCCGGCCGTCCGGCCCGCCCCCTTCCTGCCGATGTCCCGCCAGGAGATGGCGACGCTCGGCTGGGACGCCTGCGACGTGATCCTCGTGACCGGGGATGCCTATATCGATCATCCGAGTTTCGGCATGGCCCTCGTTGGTCGGTTGCTCGAGGCCCGCGGCTATCGGGTCGGCATCATCAGCCAGCCCGACTGGCGATCGGCCGAACCGTTCCGCGCCCTGGGGCGGCCGCGACTGTTCTTCGGCATCACGGCCGGCAACATGGACTCGATGGTCAATCGCTACACCTCCGATCGCAGGATCCGAAGCGATGACGCTTACACCCCGGGCGCCGAACCGGGGCGGCGGCCGGACCGCGCCGTGGTGGTCTACGCGCAGCGCGCGCGGGAGGCCTACAGCGATAGACCCATCGTCATCGGCAGCATCGAGGCGAGCCTGCGGCGCATCGCCCACTACGACTACTGGTCCGACAAGGTGCGTCGCTCGGTACTGCCCGATTCGAAGGCCGACCTGCTCCTCTACGGCAACGCCGAGCGGGCGCTCGTCGCCCTGACCGACCGCCTGGCCGCGGGCGAGCCGATCGACGCGATCCGCGACCTGCGCGGCACGGCCTTCATGGTGCGGCGAGGCTGGCGGCCTGCCGACGACTGGGTCGAGATCGACTCCACCGACGTCGACCTGCCCGGCCGGGTCGATCCCCACCCGGATCCCTACGCTGCGGATGCCACGCCGCCTGCCGCGGCGGCGACGCCGGCCGGCGCTCAGCCGATCCGCCTTGTGCCCGCCGCCGAGCGGGTCGCCCGACGACGGGCCGAGCGGAGCCGCAGCGTCGTCCGGCTGCCGTCCTTCGAGCAGGTCAGCTTCGACCCGGTGCGTTATGCCCACGCATCCCGTACCCTCCACCTGGAGTCCAACCCCGGTAACGCCCGCGCCCTGGTCCAGGCCCATGGCGATCGCGACGTCTGGCTCAATCCACCACCCGTGCCGCTGTCGACGGACGAGATGGACCACGTTTACGGCCTGGCCTACGCCCGTCGGCCACACCCGGCCTACGGCGACGCGCACATTCCGGCCTGGGAGATGATCAAGTTCTCGGTGAATATCATGCGCGGCTGCTTTGGCGGCTGTACGTTCTGCTCGATTACCGAGCATGAGGGCCGCATCATCCAGAGCCGCTCGGAGGCGTCGATCCTGAACGAGATCGAAGCCATCCGCGACCGCACCCCCGGCTTCGCGGGCACGATCACCGATCTGGGCGGACCGACCGCCAACATGTACCGGCTGGCCTGCAAGGACCCCGCGATCGAGCGGGCCTGCCGGCGCCTCTCTTGCGTCTACCCGGGCATTTGCGAGAACCTCGACACCGACCACGCGCCGCTCGTCCAGCTCTACCGCAAGGCGCGCCAGGTGCCTGGCGTCAAGCGCGTCACAATCGGCTCCGGCCTGCGCTACGACCTGGCCGTGCGGTCTCCCGAATACGTCCGCGAACTCGTCACCCACCACGTCAGTGGCCTTCTCAAGATCGCCCCCGAGCACACCGAGGCAGGCCCCCTGTCGAAGATGATGAAGCCGGGCATCGGTACCTACGACGCGTTCCGCGAGATGTTCGAGCGCTTCTCGAAGGCCGCCGGCAAGAAGCAGCACCTGGTGCCCTACTTCATCGCCGCCCACCCGGGCACCAGCGACGAAGACATGCTGAACCTGGCGCTCTGGCTGAAAGGCCACGGGCTGCGCGTCGATCAGGTCCAGAATTTCCTGCCGACGCCGATGGCCCTCGCGACCGCCATGTGGCACAGCGGCCTGAACCCCCTCAAGCGGCTCGCCAAGGGCGGCGAGGCGGTGTCGATCATCCGCGGCGGGCGGCAACGGCGGCTGCACAAGGCCTTCCTGCGCTACCACGACCCGGACAACTGGCCTCTGCTACGCGAGGCCCTGAAGGCCATGGGACGGGCCGACCTGATCGGCAATGGCCCACGCCAGCTGGTACCGCGGGGAGATCGACCGGCGGCGAACCGGTCGACCGCGCGCCAGCGAGCCGGTCCCGCACAAGGTTCGCGGCGGCCCCGCGGCGGCGGCCGCTGAGCGTGGACCTGCTGACGGCAGCGAGCGGCCTCGCCTTCCTCGCCACGGCGGGATGGATCGCCAGGCGCCAGCGCCGCGCGCCACACTGCCGCCACCACGATCCGCGCGTCGGCGCGGTCGCCGTGGCACTGGCCGCGGCCTGCGCGCTGGCCGGTGCTGCCCTGCTCCTGACGGGCATCGGGGCGACCTAGGATCTGTGGACCTGTCGTTCGCCGAGGGTGACCCGGTTGCGTCCCTGGCGCTTGGCCTCGAGCAGGGCCTCGTCGGCGCTGTGGGTCAAGGCATCGGCGCTCCCGTCGGCGGCGGCGCAGCAGGCCACGCCGGCGCTGAAGGTGGCGAACAGGGCGCCGCCCGCGTGGGCATGGGGCAAGGTCGCGAAGTCTTCACGGATGCGGTCGAGCACCGCGTGGGCCTGGTCGGGACTCGCGCCGGGCAACACGACCATGAATTCTTCCCCGCCATAGCGACCGATCAGGTCACTGCTGCGCAGCCGGCCCTTGAGCAACCAGGCCAGGCTGCGGATCACCTGATCGCCGACCGGGTGCCCGTAGGTGTCGTTGACTGCCTTGAAATGGTCGATGTCCAGCATCGCCACGCACAGGGCGTCACCGCCCGGCCGCCCCGCAGCCAGCAGCTGTTTGAACTGGCTCTTGATCGCCGAGTGGTTGTAGAGGCCCGTCAGGCTGTCGTGCAGTCCGGAGCGTTGCATCTCGCGGAAACGTTCGATCTTGTTGTTCACCACGGCCGCCAGCAGGATGGGATTGACCGGCTTGGTCAGGAACTGGTCGCCCCCCAGGCGCAGGGCCTCGATCTGCATCGCGACCTCCTGCTCTGACGACAGATACACCACCGGCAGCGACTGGTAAGCGGGAATCTGTCGCAGCACGCGCGTGGCCTCGACCCCGGTGCAGTGGGGCATGTACATGTCCATCAGGATCAGGTCGGGCTGGTAGCGCGAGACGGCGTCGAGGAGATGGCGCGGATCGCGGATGGCATCGCTGTCGATGGCTTTGTTGCTCAGCGCGCGCCGCACCATCGCGACCGCGGTAGGTGAATCCTCGACGATCAGGACGCGGTAGGGGGCCCGATCCCGCGCCTGCAGCAGGTCGAGCATGCGTTCAATGACCGACGCGGTGTGGGCATCGCCTCCCAGGGTGACATCGGCGCCGGCACGCAGCAGCTCGACGAGGGTTGCCAGGGTGCGCTCCGCCCCGAGACAGAAGCATTGGCTGGTCGGCTGCGCCTCGCGCAGCCGTCGCACGGTTGCCAGCTCGTCCTGACCGTAGGCGCCCGGCCCGGGCATGAACAGGATCGCGAGCGGCGGGTCGCCGGCGGGCGGGGCATCACGCCATCCGAAACGCCGGACGCCAAAGCCGAAGAACTCGAGTTGCTCCTGCAGCCCGCGGGCCCAGGGCAGGCCGGCATCGCAGACCATCCAGGCGGCATGGGGCGACGACCAGGCGCTGGCGCGCACGCCGAGGGGGGCGGTCTGCTGGTTGGGGCGCGGGGTTCGGACTGGCGGACGCGCGAGGTCGATCGAGCGGACCAGGGTGTCGAGCTGGCGCTCGAGGGCGTGCAGGCAATCGGCGGCCACCGGATGGCTGTCGCGATCGCCGAACAATCCGATGGCCGCACTCTCGAGACCCTGGCACTGGCGCAGCAGACCCGGCAGCTTGAGGTGGGCCAGGTGCTCGGCGACACAATTGATGGCCAGCGTGAACTCGACAAAATCATCGAAGCTGCCGCGCTCGCGGTAGCCCCGCCAGCACAGCGCGAGCGACGACAGATGATCGTCCAGGACAGCCGGGATGTTCGACATCGGTTCTTGTTGGTTATTCGTGCGGTGTCGGCCGACCAGGGGCCGGAGCGAATTACTGCGGCATCCTGGCGCGTTTCTTGAGCCGTATAGCGACCGTCATCGGGGCAGGGCCTCGACCCATCGCCACATTCGCTCGCGTGTCGGTGCATCGGGCCAGGGTCCGCTGGCGGCGCCCATGTTGTCATCCAGGTGTTTCGGCTTTCCGGTCGCCGGGATCACACAGGTGACCGCCGGGTGGCCCAGGATGAACTTGAGGAAGAACTGCGCCCAGCTGGCGGCACCGAAGTCTGCCGCCCACGCGGGCAGGACCTGCCCGCGAACCCGGCGAAACAGCCCACCTTGGGCGAACGGCCGGTTCACTAGCACCGCCACGCCCCGATCCGCGGCCAGCGGGAGCAGGCGGCGCGCGGCTTCACGCTCGAGAATCGAGAAGTTGAGCTGGACAAAATCGATCCCGTCCCGCCGCAGGACCTCGGCCAGTGCATCGTAGGCACCCGCGTGATAGTGGGTCACGCCGACATGCCGGACGCGACCCTCGGCGCGCCAGCGCCGGAGGGTTTCGAGGTGGGTGTCCACGTCGAGCAGGTTATGGACCTGCATCAGGTCCATCTGCTTGACGCGCATGCGCGAGAAGCTCCGGTCCATCTGGGCCATGCCCTCGTCGCGCCCGGCGGTCCAGACCTTGGTGGCGTGGAACAGGCGGTCGCCCACGCCCAGCTCGCTCGCCAGCTGGCCGATCGTCTCCTCGGAGCGGCCGTACATGGGCGAGCTGTCAATGACCCGGCCCCCGGAGGCGACGAAGCGGCGCAAGACCTCCCGGATGGGGGCGCGCTCGTCCTCCGATGGGCCGACATCGAAGCTTCGGTAAGTGCCGAGGCCGACCACCGGCAAACGCGCACCGCTGGCCGGAACCGTGCGCCTCTCCAGCGCCGCGCTGTCGGCCCGGGCCACCCGCGTCAGGGGCAGGGCCGGTGCGGCCGCCAGGGCACCGAGCAGGTGTCGGCGGCGGTACGAGCTCGGGGGGTCTGTCACGAAGCCGTCTCCCGGGAGGCCGCCAGCCGCCGTTGTGTCCGGCCCAGCCGGAGGGACAGCCAGAGCCACGCACCGGCCAGCGGCAGAGCCACGGCCGAGATGCCCGCCAGACCGAGACCCAAGGCCAGGAAAGCACCGTGCAGCCAGCCCGACAGGGCATCGCCACCGCGATAGACGACGGTATCGATCACCCCCTTGGCCTTGTAGCGGTCCGCTGGCGAGACCACGGTGAACAGGGTCTCCCGCGCAGGGCGGGAGAACGCGAAATTGGTGCATCGACGCGCCACCTGGACGAGTACGACGACGGCCAGCGTTGGCCACAGCAGCAGCGCGCCGAAGCCGACCAGGCTGACCAGGGGCAGCAGGGCCAGGACCAGGCCGCTGCCCAGCCGCGACATCATCCTTCCCGCCACGAAGAGCTGTCCCAGCAGCGTCAGTGTATTGACGGTCAGATCCATCGCGGCGAACAGGTCGGTACGCGCGCCCCGGTCCGCGATCGCGCGGCCGACGATGTCGGTCTGCGCAAAGTAGAGCAGGGTCGACAGCCCGGAATACAGCAGCAGCCATCCACCGATGCCCGCCAGGTACGCATTCGCGCCAAGGGCGCGCAAGCCATCCAGGGCGCAGCCGCCCAGCACCTCGGCGCGCGCGCGCTGGCCGGTGCACCCGCGTCGCAGGACGATGAGCAACCCGGCCGCGAGGACCAGGAGGGCGGCCGCGGCGGGCAACAGGGCACCGGTTCCCAGCCAGCGGCCCAGGCCAAGGGCGAGCAGAGGTCCCGCGATGGCGCCCACGCTGCCTCCGGCCGCGATCCGGCCGAAACCGCGGCGGGCCGAGGCGTCGTCGTGAAGGTCGGCCATCAGGCTCCAGAATACCGACACGACGAAGAGATTGAAGACACTGACCCAGACGAAAAAGGCCGGACCGGCCGCCGGAGCCAGCGCGGGCAGCGACAGCGCGACGGCAAAGGCCAGCAGGCTGGCAGCAAAGAACAGATAGACGGCGGGGAGAACACGACGCGTCGGCCAGCGACTCAGCAGCGCGCCATAGATCGGCACAGCGGCGAGCATCGTCACGAAGGTCGCCGTGAAGGTCCAGGGCAACTGGCCAACGCCGGCGTGGACCGCCAGCTCGTCGCGAAGCGGGCGGATCAAATAGTAGCTGGCCAGCAGGGTACAGAAGAGGGCGCCCGACAACAGGGTCGGCACCCAAGCGACGACGCCGGCCCGCTCGTTCATCTGCGCCGGATCACGTTGCGGGGTTCATGCAGAAGAGATTCAGCTTGTTGCCGTCCGGGTCGCGGAAGTAGGCGCAGTAGAACTGGCCTTCGATTCGCGGCCCCGGGGCGCCTTCGTCGCTGCCCCCCATCTCCAGCGCCTTGGCATGCATGCGGCGGGCCACGTCGGGCGATCCGACCGAGAGGGCAACCATGGTGCCATTGCCGGCCGTCGCCTCGCGGCCGTCGTAGGGCAGCACCACGGACAGCATCGGCGTGCCGGGGGCGTTGCCCCAGGCAACCATGCGGTCCCAGTCGATCACGCGTTGCGCGCCCAGTTCGGCCAGCAGGGCGTCGTAGAAGGCGGTGGCACGCGCCATGTCGCGGGTGCCCAGGGTGCAGTAGGCAATCATCGGTGTCTCCTGTCGGGAATGTTGTCGCGCCTGTCGCTGTCAACGACACGGGCGTTCAGCATAATCCGACCGGGGCACGGGCGGGTGGTTCGCCCGCATGGCATGTTGCCGGCGCAATGGAGATCGCGATGCTCAGGAACCTGGTTGCCTGCTGTCTGTCTCTCGCAGTGCTCGGCTGCGCGTTCACGCCGAAGGTCGCCCTGCTACCCCCTGGTCAGGCGAACGAGGCAGATGTGATCGCCGCAGCCGGCCCTCCCTACCGTCGCTGGTCCGATCCGGACGGTGGTGAGACCCTTGAGTATCCGACGCAGCCCTTCGGCATCTCGTGCCTGATGGTGCGCCTCGACGCGGGCGGGCGGCTGGTCTCCGTCGAGGACGCGCTGGCGCCCGCGGGCCTGGCGAAGGTCCAGCCGGGCATGAGCAAGGACGACGTGGCCCGGACGCTCGGGCGCCACCGCTCCGTCGAATTCTTCTCCCTGTCGGGCGAAGAGGTGTGGGACTGGAACGTGGACAACAGCACCGGTCCCGGCGTCGCCACGCTGTTCAACGTTCACTTCCGCGACGACGTGGTGGTGCGCACCAGCCAGACCTACGTTTTCCCCCCCGACGCGGACTTCTTCTGACTCCGCAAGCCGCACGTGCCGCGGCGCAATACCCGCGCCGTGGCACGTGCGGTGGTTCACGGATTGTTTCAGCCACAGGCTGGGCGAATCCAAATTCGAGCCTCTATACTGCACCGCACAAAGACAGAATTCGAGAGGCTCCCCCAATGGACCACTTCATCGCGGACGATGGCGAAGCCATTCATTTCGCCGCCAGTGGCGACGGACGCCCGATGGTCATGCTGCACGGCTGGACATCCACCCACCGGGACTGGAACCCGTTCGTCGAGGCCTTTTCCCGTGACCATCGTGTCATCCGCTGGGATGCCCGCGCGCACGGCGGGCATGAACTCCGCACCACGACGGTCCCTACCGTGCAGCGGATGGCGCGTGACCTCGACAACCTGATGACCCACTTCGACCTGCGCGACGCCGTCGTGGTCGGCCACTCCATGGGGGTGCTGACCCTCTGGCAGTACCTGCGCGACCACGGCAGCGAGCGACTCTCCCAGGCGGTCCTGATCGACCAGTCACCCAAGCTCGTGACGGACGACGAGTGGCCCCATGGCATCTACTCGCGCTTCGACTGGGAACGCAACGTCGTGTTCATGCGCGAGCTGGAGCGGGACTTCGCCGAGGCTGTCCTGCGTCTCGGCGCGGACGGGCTGAACGTGCGGGCCCGCCGTCGCTACCTGGAGAATGGCGACTCGATCGACGTTTTCCGCCAGCGCATGCGCAGGTTGCGCGCAAAGCCGCTGATCGACTGCTGGGCCAGCCTGACCGCCGCCGACTATCGGGATGTCCTGCCTGCCATCGGCATTCCCGTGCTGCTGGTGTACGGCAGCGAGAGCAACTTCTACACGCGCGAGACGGCACACTATGTGCGCGATGCGATCCCCGACGCGCGGCTCCGGATCTACGAGGGGGTGGATCACTCGCCGCACCTGTGGTCACGCGAGCGCTTCGTTGACGACGTGACGGCCTTCGCAACCCGGCGCCTGACGGACCGCTGCACCGCGTGAGCCCGAAGCCGGCCCTTGGGCGCAACGGGCGGCGCCGGGTGGGCCAGATAGTTCTGGCGGTGGCGGCGGTGCTGGCTGTGTCGGCGTGGCAGACACGCCACGTGCCGACGGGTCGAGCGCCCGGTTTCGTGGCGCCGGATGCCGCAGGCGGCATGATCGATCTCCACGCGTGGCGGGCGGCCAGGCCGGGCGAACCCGTGCTGATCTATTTCTGGGCCGAATGGTGCCCGATCTGCCGGGCCGTGTCCGGTCATGTGGACGGACTCACCGCCGACTGGCCCGTGCTCACCGTGGCCATGCAGTCTGGCGCGCCGGCTGTGGTGGCGAACACGCTGGCGGAGCGGGGCCGGGCATGGCACACGGCCGTCGATGCCGACGGCGCCATCGCGCGACGCTATGGCGTCTCCGGCGTGCCCGCCTACGTGATCCTGGACGCACAGGGCCGCATCCGCTTCTCGAGCGTCGGCGTATTCAGCGAGACGGCGGCGCGCCTGCGCCTGTGGTGGCTGGCTCGTCGCGACTGAACCGCGCCACCGAGCTGCCCTGGCAGGGGATGTTTTGCTGCATAGCAGCACCGCAAGAGTGCCGCTTGCACCGACTTGGCGCAGTGATCCGAATCAGCGATCCATAGCTCACAGGGCCGAGAAAAGCCCAATCGACCACCTGGCGCGGCGCCTGGCGGGATCACCGGCACGGGCGGATCACCTGGCAAGATTGTTGCAACGCAACATCCGTCGGTCTGCGCAGTGCTCAAGACCGCCGATCGCAACCAACGGAGGTAGCAATCATGGATGCCCTGTACGTCGCATTGTTTTCCTGGGCGGTCAGCCTGTCCGGCCTGCCGGTACCGAGCGAAATGCCGGTCGTGATCAAGGTGCCGCACCAGTATTTTGTGGACAACGCCTGCAACGGCCGCGAATGCAAGGTCTATGGCTGGTACGCGGGCGGCCGGGAGCTCTATGTGGACGAGCGCATGGACCCGGAGGAGAGCATCCTGGCCGCGTCGGTCGTTGTCCACGAGATGGTCCACTACCTGCAGGGCGCCGCGCGTAACGGCGGCTTCCCGGCCAAGGGCGCGGCCTTCGGCGAAGTCCTCGACTGCACTGTCGCGATCGACATGGAGTCGGAAGCCTACCGCGTGCAGCGCGAGTACATCATGTACCACGGCGTGTACCAGCCCGTCGGCGTTTCGATGTTGCGCGTCGGCTGCCAGAAGGACGCCCACCCGCACTGAGCGCAACCGGTCAGTCAGGTCAGCAGGACGACCGCGCCCGAGAAGCTGAGGAAGGACAGCGCGGTCGAGACGAGGATGATCCGCGCGATCCGGCCGTTGTCGGCGCCAAAGCGCTCGGCCAGCAAAGACACGTTGCTGGCGCTCGGCAGCGAGGCCACCAGCACCAGCGTGACGAGGGTGAAGGTATCGATGGGCAGGCCCGCCAGGCGGGCCAGTCCCCCGGCCAGGAACAGCAGTAGCGGGTGCGCCACGAGCTTGACCAGGGCCACCGGCACATAGCCGGACCAGTGGCTCGACTCGGACGAACTCATGTGGGAGCGGGCCAGCACCGCGCCGATGGTGAACAAGGCGACCGGAGAGGCCGCGTCGGCGAGCAGGCCGATCGTCTTTCCGACGGGCGCATAGAGCTGGTAGTCGAGCGCCGAGACCACCGCACCCAGCACGATCGCCCACGGCATCGGGTTGGTCGCGACGCCGCGCAGGGCCCGCCCGGCGGCGGCCCTGACACCTCCCGCCTCTCCGTCGAGGCGGGACAGCGCGATGCACAACGAGGTGGTGATGATCATGTCGATCGTGATCGTGATGATCACTGGGCCGGCAGCACGCTCGCCAAGCAGCGCGATCAGGAGCGGCACCCCCATGAAACCGGAGTTCGGGAAGGCGGCGGTCAGCGCGCCGAAGGCCGCATTGTTCCAGTCCGTGCCCCGCCCATGGGTCAGCACCATGGTCATGCCGACCATCAGCAGGGCGCAGCACAGGTAGAGCACAAAGACCGAGGGGTCCAGCAGGCGGGCAATCGGCGTGTCGGCCCCGAAGCGAAACAGCATGCACGGCAGCGCAAAGAACAGCACGAAGGTGTTCAGGCCAGGAATCGCCGGCAAGGGCAGCAGCCCCCTGCGCACGGCCAGATAGCCCAGCAGAACCTGCGCGAAGAACGGAAACGTGACCGCGAGAACGGAAAGCACAGGGCAGAGGCCGTCGGAAGGAGCCCCGCATGGTGACACCGAACGCCGACGCGTGGGAATAGGGGCACGCCCCGATCGCCCGCGTCGCGGGCACCCCGCTCAGGCAGACTCGGGCAGATGCGGCCGCAGGGCGTCGTGCCACGCCGCGCGCTTGGCTGGCAGGTCGAGGCCGGCATGGGCCGGGCTGGTGGATGGCAGGCGGAGCCGCGGCAGGGCCACCGCCGCCTCGGCGAGGGTCGGCACGACATGGCGCCGGAAGCACTGCTCGGCCTTCCCGCCATTGAACACGATGGCCCGGATGCCCGGCTCGCTCGCCAGCAGCCCGGCGATGTCGTTGGCCACGATCGACGCCTCGACGATGTCCGAGTCGAGGCTGCCCGCCCGCTCGCAGCTGGCCAGCACATCCCACAGGGCAAGCCCCCGGGCCGTCAACGCGCGACAACGGCTCTCGTAGGCCAGATCCGGCGAGAAGCCGAGCAGGGCCGCCATGATCGGCCAGAAGGCGTTGCGGGGGTGCGCGTAGTAGCGCGCCTCATCGAGGGAACGGCGGCCCGGCATGCTGCCGAGCACGAGCACCCTCGGCGCCGGGCCGACCAGCGGCGGGAAACCATGGACCCGTTCGTTCATCTGACCGCGCTGGCCGATCGCCGATGACATGGGCAAGCACGGTGCCGCATCGGCTATCCTCAATGTGTCAGGTATCCGAGACGATACCGCAGAGGAGACATGCCGTGACCCAGCACGCCCGCCTGCTTCGCGAGGTGCCGATCTTTGGCGCCATCCGCGAGGACATCATCGACTTCCTGCTGCACAAGGGACGCGAGGTCCAGGTTCGCCAGGGCGACTGGGTATTGCGGGAAGGGGATGCCGGCGGCTCCATGTTCGTCATCGATCACGGCGAGGTCGCCGTGCTGAAATCCCACGAAGGCCGGCAGTATCTCCTCAACACCCTGCACGACGGCGACTGCATCGGCGAGATGGCGCTCTTCGACCTGATGCCGCGCAGCGCCTCGGTGCTGGCCCTGTCGCGTGTGACCCTGCTCGAGATCGACGGCTCGGCCCTGCATGAACTCTACAAGCGGGACATCGAGCAATTCGCCCTGATCCAGATGAACATGGGCCGCGAGGTGACCCGCCGCCTGCGGGAATGCGAGGCCCACATCTTTCGCAAGCTCGACTATCCGGAGTTCGACCCCGGGCCGGATTCGGCTGACCTGCTGACCGAAACCGACCTGGAGTGGCCGGGCCGCCTGCCGCTTCATCCCTGAGCGGCCGGCGGCGCAGTGGATGCGCCTACTCGACGTTGACGGTGATCGTCTGGCTCAGGTCGGGGCCGTACGAGCGGTGCTGACCATCCGCAAACTGCAGGGTCAGCGTGTGCTTGCCCGGCGCGAGCTTCAGGGTCGTCTCGGTCTGCCCCTTGCCGAAATGGAGGTGGGTTGCATCGGCGGGGACCGGCTGTCCGGCCGCGATCGGGCCGCCGTCGACGACGAGGTGATGGTGGCCGGTGCCCTCCTTGAGCGCACCGGCAGGTTGCACGGCCATGCCCTCGACACCCATCTGCACCTGGAACGCCTGGGCCACGGTGGCCCCATCGGCCGGCGACACGAAATGCACGCCGGCGGCGAACGCCGGAGTGGCGGCAAGGCCGCCGGCGACGAGGCCGGCCATCAGGATTCTTTTCATCATGTTCTCCATCGGGGTTGGGGGGAAACCTCAAGGCTAGTCGTCGCCCGCCGCAATGGCAGCCGCATTTTTGCAACAAGGTGCGGCGACGACGCGTCAGGCGAACATCGACAGCGTGACCGAGAGGCCATAAAATCATAGCCCTGCTGAGGAGCGCTGCGACCCGTGGCGGGTGGTGATTCCCGGGGCCAGGCTCAGCAACCGAACAACGGCGCTCGCAAACCCCAGCCGGTTTGCCGCGCCGTTTTTCATTGCGCGGCCCCGGCGCGACGAACCGGATTTTCGAGGACCGAGCATGCAAGCCGACCGAAGCGACGACCTGCGTCGCCTGCTTTCCCAACGCATCCTGGTGCTGGATGGCGCCATGGGCACGATGATCCAGCAGCTGAAGCTGACCGAATCGGACTATCGCGGCGAGCGCTTCCGCGACCACCCGAAGGATCTCAAGGGCAACAACGACCTCCTGGTCCTGACCCGTCCCGACGCGGTGGCCGGCATCCACCGGGCCTACCTCGAGGCGGGCGCCGACATCATCGAGACCTGCACCTTCAACGGCACACGGGTATCCCAGGCCGAGTACGGCCTCGAAGAGACGGCCTACGAGATCAACGTGGCCGGGGCTCGCCTGGTACGCGAGCTGTGCGACGAGTTCACGGCGGCCCATCCGGACAAGCCGCGCTTCTGCGCCGGCGTGCTCGGCCCGACCTCTCGCACCCTGTCGATCTCGCCCGATGTCAACGATCCGGGCTACCGCAACATCAGCTTCGATGCCCTGGTCGAGGACTACGCCAGTGCGGCCCGCGGCCTGATCGAGGGTGGGGCCGACCTGCTGCTGGTCGAGACGATCTTCGACACCCTCAACGCCAAGGCCGCGCTCTTCGCCATCGAGCGCGTCTTCGACGCGCTCGGCCAGCGGCTGCCGATCATGATCTCGGGCACCATCACCGACGCCTCCGGCCGTACGCTGTCGGGCCAGACCGCCGAGGCCTTCTGGAATTCGCTCTCCCACGCCCAGCCGATCGCGTTCGGCCTGAACTGCGCGCTGGGTGCCCAGGAGCTGCGCCAGTATGTCGAGGAGCTGTCCCGCGTCTGCGATTGCTTCGTGACGGCCCACCCCAATGCCGGCCTGCCCAATCCGCTGTCACCGACCGGCTATGACGAAACGCCCGAGGCGCTGGCCGGCGAGATCGCCGACTGGGCCCGCAGCGGGATGCTCAACATCGTCGGCGGCTGCTGCGGCACGACACCGGCGCATATCAGAGCCATTGCCGACGCAGTCGGCGCCATGCCCCCCCGCCAGAGACCGGTGATCGAGAAGAAGCTGCGCCTGTCCGGCCTCGAGCCCTTCAATGTCGGCGAGAGCTCCCTCTACGTGAACGTGGGCGAGCGCACCAATGTCACCGGTTCGCGGGTGTTCGCCAAGATGATTCTCGACGGTCGTTTCGACGACGCCCTGTCGGTGGCCCGGCAGCAGGTGGAGAACGGCGCCCAGATCATCGACATCAACATGGACGAGGCGATGCTCGACTCGCTGGCGGCCATGGAGAAGTTCCTCAAGCTCATCGCCTCGGAGCCGGACATCTCGCGCGTGCCGATCATGCTCGACTCGTCCAAGTGGGCGGTGATCGAGGCCGGGCTGAAGTGCATTCAGGGCAAGGGGGTCGTGAACTCGATCTCCATGAAGGAAGGCGAGGCCGAGTTCCTGCGCCAGGCGCGCCTGTGCCGGCAGTATGGCGCCGCAGTGATCGTCATGGCCTTCGACGAGACCGGCCAGGCCGACACCTATGCGCGCAAGACCGAAATCTGCCAGCGCGCCTACGATCTGCTCACGGGCATCGGTTTCCCGCCTGAAGACATCATCTTCGATCCGAACATCTTCGCCATCGCCACCGGCATCGCCGAGCATGACAACTACGCGGTGGATTTCATCGAGGCGGTGAAGTGGATCCACACCCATCTGCCCCACGCCAAGACCTCGGGCGGCGTATCCAACGTGTCGTTCAGTTTCCGCGGCAACAATGCGGTGCGCGAGGCCATCCACACCGTGTTTCTCTACCACGCGATCAAGGCGGGGATGACCATGGGCATCGTCAACGCCGGCATGCTCGGCGTGTACGACGACCTGGAGCCGACCCTGCGCGAGAAGGTGGAGGACGTCGTGCTCAACCGCCACCCGGGCGCAGGCGAGGCGCTGGTCGATTTCGCACAGACCGTCCAGGCCGGCGCGAGCAAGGACTCCGGTCCGGACCTGGCGTGGCGGGAACAGTCTGTCGACGAACGCCTCAAGCACGCGCTGGTCAAGGGCATCACCGACTTCGTGGTTGCCGACACCGAGGAGGTTCGGGCCCGTCTCGCGGCCGAGGGCAAGCCCCCGCTGGCGGTGATCGAAGGTCCGTTGATGGCCGGCATGGACGTGGTCGGTGACCTGTTCGGCGCCGGCAAGATGTTCCTGCCCCAGGTGGTGAAGTCCGCCCGGGTCATGAAACAGGCCGTGGCCCACCTGATTCCCTTCATCGAGGAAGAGAAGGCCCGCACCGGCGCGACAAGCAAGGGCCGGATCGTCATTGCCACCGTCAAGGGCGACGTGCACGACATCGGCAAGAACATCGTCGGCGTGGTGCTGGGCTGCAACGGCTACGAGGTGATCGACCTTGGCGTGATGGTGCCCACCGAGAAGATCCTGAATGCGGCGCGCGAACACGGCGCGCAGGCCATCGGCCTGTCCGGCCTGATCACGCCATCGCTGGAGGAGATGAGCCACGTCGCGGCCGAGATGCAGCGCCAGGGCTTCGACGTTCCGCTGCTGATCGGCGGGGCCACCACCAGCCGGGCCCACACCGCCATCAAGATCGCACCCCACTATGAGCGCCCCGTCGTCTATGTGCCGGACGCATCGCGTGCCGTCGGGGTCGTGACGGCCCTGCTATCGGAAGGGCAGAGCGAGGCCTTCAAGGTGGAGCTGGCGGCCGACTACGACCGGCTCCGCCAGCAACACGCCCGCAAGAAGGGCGTCCCGCTGGTGAGCCTGGAGGCCGCGCGCGCCAACGCCTTCGATCCGCTGTCCGCGACGGGCTACGTGCCACCCGAGCCTGCCACGACCGGGGTGGTCGCGCTGGATGTGGACCTGGAAGACCTGGTGCCCTACATCGACTGGGGCCCGTTTTTCCAGACCTGGGATCTGGCCGGCCGATTCCCCCAGATCCTAGACGATCCGATCGTCGGCGAGACGGCGCGCAACGTGTTCCGGGACGGACAGGAGATGCTCGGCAGGATCGTTCGCGAGCAGTGGCTGCAGGCCGCCGCGGTATTCGGCCTGTTCGCCGCCAACCGGGTTGGTGACGACATCGAGTTCTACCAGGACGAGACGCGCCATGTGCCGATGATGACCTGGTACGGGCTGCGCCAGCAGCACGAGCGCCCGGCCGGCAAGCCCCACTGGTGTCTGGCCGACTTTGTCGCGCCCAAGGGGTCCGGGGTCCGCGACTGGTGCGGCGCGTTCGCCGTTACGGCCGGCCTGGGCATCGAGCACAAGCTGGCGGAGTTCGAAGCGGATCACGACGACTACCACGCGATCCTGCTGAAGAGCCTGGCCGACCGCCTCGCCGAGGCCTGCGCCGAGTGGCTGCACGAGCGGGTACGCAAGGAGCACTGGGGTTACGCCGCTGACGAGGCGCTCGACAACGACGCGCTGATCGGCGAGCGATATCAAGGCATCCGGCCCGCCCCCGGTTATCCGGCCTGCCCGGATCATACGGTCAAGGCCGCCCTCTTCCAGCTTCTCGATGCACCGACCAACGCAGGCATGGGCCTCACCGAGTCGATGGCGATGATGCCGGCGGCCTCTGTCAGCGGCTTCTATTTCGCCCATCCCGAAAGCCACTACTTCGCGATCTCGAAGATTGGCGAGGACCAGGTGGCGGACTGGGCACGGCGGACCGGGATGAGCGAGGCCGCCGCGCGGAAATGGCTGGCGCCGCTGCTCTGAGCCACCACCGGGCCGGACGGCCGGCGCACAGCGGTCTAAGCTTCAGGTCGGACCGCAACGCCTGCACGGAGGAACACACATGACGGCACGAACCTGGCACGCGCTCGTCGGAGGGCTGCTGGCGACATCGCTGGGGACGGCGGTGGCGGCAGGCCCATGCGTGCTGCTCGACGCCGCGGAGGTGTCGCGCAGCCTGGGGGTCGGACAGGTCCGTGTCCTCAGTGCCGACCCCGCCGGCCTGTGCAGCTTCGGCGTGGGGCCGGGCAGGACGCTCATGGTCCAGGTCCAGCGGCGACCCGACGCCACGGCCGCGGCCACGCTGTACGAGAATTTCGAGCGGGCGATCTTCGCCAAGATGACGCGAGCAAAGGGCAACCCGGGCCTCGGCTCCCGCTCGATCGAGGGCCTCAGTTCGGAAGGCGCACGGATCAACGAGGCAGCCGTGCTCGCCCTCGCGGATACCGACACGATCAGCGTGCGACTGATGGCCGCCATGGGCGTCGCGCCCGGGCCGAAGGCCCTGACCGGCCTGCGTGAGCTGGCCGCCCTGACGGTCGAGCGTCGCGCCAGGGCGCAGCAGCGCTTCGGCCAGTGCGACTGGGTCACGGCCGGGCAACTCGAGGCGCTGTTCGGCGAGGGCACGCGCACGGTGCAGGCCATGGGCTCGAGCACCTGCATTGTCTCGAGCCAGCCGGGCGATGGGGTTCTGGTGGTCAAGACCGCCGCCATGGCCAACCCGCGCAGTGTCGCGGCACTGCGCGAGCGCGCGACGCGCACCTGCCAGACGATCGACCTGGGCGAATTGCAGCCCGGCGCCTACGCGAGCTATGCCTGCCCCGCCCCGGGCAACAAGGCCATCCGTGTCGAAGCGGTGTCCGGCCAGGCCCAGCTGACGATCGACTATGTCCCGGCGGGCCGTGCGGCGGCCGCAACCGACATCGAGCCCCTGAAGGCGGTCATCCGCTACGCGTTGGACCGGTTATAGGCCCACCGCCTCGGCCGCCATGGCGAGCGAACGCTGGCGCTGCCCCTCGTCGAAGACGTCACTGACGAGGATGAATTCATCGGCGTCGGTATGCGCCCGGAGCGTGTCGAAACCGGCCTGCAGCCGCTCGGGCCCGCCGATGATGGCGGCCCCCAGGAAACTGCCGATGGCCTCCCGTTCGTAGTCGGACAGGCCGGCCATGAAGTCGGGCAGCGGCGGCCGGAGCGGTGCGCGCTCACCCTGCACGATGCCGAGCACGCGCTGCTGGACCGTACTGGCGAGAAACGCCGCCTCCTCGTCGGTCGGCGCCCCCACGACCGGCACCCCGATCATCACGTACGGGGTGTCGAGCCAGCGGGAAGGCTGGAAGCCGCTCCGATAAACGCGCAGGGCCTGGTGCATCATGCGCGGCGCGAAATGCGAGGCAAACGCGTACGGCAGACCCAGCTGGGCCGCCAGCGTCGCCGAGAACAGGCTCGAGCCGAGCAGCCAGACCGGCACGTGGCTGCCGGCGCCCGGCACCGCCACCACCGCCTGACCCGGTTCGGGATCGCCCAGCAGCTGCAGGATGTCGGCGACCTCGCGGGGGAAATCGGCCTCCGACTCGACCCGGTTGCGGCGCAACGCCCGCATCGTCAGCTGGTCGGTACCCGGTGCCCGGCCCAGGCCCAGGTCGATGCGGCCCGGGTACAGCGCCTCGAGGGTGCCAAAGGCCTCGGCCACCATCAGCGGCGCGTGATTGGGCAGCATGATGCCCCCCGAGCCGACGCGGATCCGCTGTGTCGCTGCGGCGATGTGACCGATCAGGACCGCCGTGGCCGAGCTCGCGATACCGGGCATGTTGTGATGCTCGGCCACCCAGAAACGGGTAAAGCCGAGCGTTTCGACATGGCGCGCAGTGCGCACGGCCAGCGCGATCGCATCGGCCGGCGTGCCGCCCTGCCGGACGCCCACCAGGTCCAGCATTGACAGTCGCGGGCGGGAAGGGGCGGACATGTTGGGCATTCCTCTTTGTCACGATCGGCACGCAGGCCGCATCAGGGATAGTCGAAGACGTGGACGCGATAGCCGTCCCGCAGCGAACGCAGGAGCGTATTGAACACCCATTTCGGAATTCTGACGGCACCAAGGGCGACGGCCCGCCCTGCAATGGAATGCGGTTCGTGGCTACGGTAGCCCCGCGCCACGAGGCAGGCCGACGGATCGTCGGCCAGTTCGGCGAAGTCGCCGCCAAGGGTCGTGATCTGGGCGCGGAGCCGGGCACTGTAGCGGCGCGCGAAGTGGCGCGTCATCAGGTCACAGATCAGGGTGTGCCGTGGCAGGCTCTGCTGCAACGCAGCAACCGTTCCGCCCAGCGCATCCGGCGACAGGTACATGCTGACGCCTTCCATGACGACGACGATCGGCGTGTCCGCGGGGCAGTGCGCGGAGAGGATGTCGGGCAGCGCGTTGCGGGCGAAATCGACCGCCACCCGCGTCAGTGGATTGGGGGCGTCGGTGGCGGGCAGCACGGCCTCCTTCAGGTGGATCAGGGGCGCCTGGTCCAGCTCCAGCCACTGTCCGCCGGACAAGCGGAAGGCCCGCGTGTCGAAGCCCGCGCCGAGCAGGACGACCGTCAGGCCCGGTTGGTCCGCGAGACGTGCACGCAGGAGATCGTCGATGATCCGGTGGCGCGCCGCATTGCTCCGGTTGGGCGCCTTGAACCGTTCGAATGGCTGGAACAGCGCCAGAGCATCGGCATCCATGAAACGCTCGGCCAGGTCGTCGCCGCAGACCGGGTTGGCGCTGCGCGCATCGAGCATGCGAACGCCGCAGCAGTAATAGGCCGTCTTCGCAATCGGATCCATCGAGCCCTTCACCCACCGTGCCGTCCGCCATGGCCGGCCACGCTTGACTATAGGTCACCGGCGCGGGGCAGGGTGGGACCACACGCCGGCCGGGGACTCGCGGTAGCATGAAGCCCGTCGACCTCCACCGCCGCTACGGACCGGAACGCCCATGGACCATCTGCGCTGTTTCTATCCGCCCATCGAACCCTACGACACCGGACGGCTCGATGTCGGTGACGGGCATGTGATCTATTTCGAGCGGGTCGGCACGCCGGGTGGCAAGCCTGCCGTATTCCTGCACGGCGGGCCGGGAGGCGGCTGCACCGCCGATCATCGTCGCCTCTTCGACCCGGCCCGCTACGACGTGCTGCTGTTCGACCAGCGCGGCTGCGGCCGGTCCGAGCCCCATGCCAGCCTGGATGCCAACACCACCTGGCATCTCGTGGCCGACATCGAACGCCTGCGCGAATCGCTAGGCATCGCGCGTTGGCTGGTGCTGGGCGGTTCCTGGGGCTCGACGCTGGCCCTCGCTTACGCCGAGACCCACCCGGAACGGGTCAGCGAGCTGATCCTGCGAGGGGTCTATACGGTGACCCGCGCGGAGCTCGACTGGTACTATCAGTTTGGCGTCTCGGAGATGTTTCCCGACCGCTGGGAGGCCTTCCTCGCACCGATCCCCGCAGACGAACGCGGTGACCTGATCGCCGCCTACCGCCGCCGCCTGACGGGCAACGATCCGCGGGCCTGCATCGAGGCAGCGCGTGCGTGGAGCACTTGGGAGGGCAGCACCATCAAGCTCCTCCCCGATCCGGCTTTCGCCGCCGGATTTGGCGAGGACCGATTCGCGCTCGCCTTCGCGCGGATCGAGAACCACTATTTCAGCCACGGCGCCTGGCTGGAAGACGGCCAGCTCCTGCGCGACGCCCACCGGTTGCGCGGCATCCCCGGCACGATCGTGCACGGTCGCTACGACATGCCCTGCCCGGCGCGCTACGCCTGGGCCCTGCACAAGGCCTGGCCCGAGGCCATCCTTCATCTGGTGGAACAGGCCGGCCACGCCTACGACGACCCCGGCATCCTCGAGCGCCTGATCGAAGCCACCGACCGCTACGCATCGGCGGCCTGACGGCAGCTGCAAGGGTCACTGCGCCGGGGACAGGCGGCGGGCCGTCCTGGCAACGGCGGCGTCCCGGTCATCG
>JBNLCM010000059.1:0-14551 GCA_050303815.1 Rhodocyclaceae bacterium | reverse complement strand
ACGTCATGAGGCCGCAACCTCGAGCTGCGAGACTCGGGCCGTCCCGGACGACCGATCGGGCTGCGGCCGATGCCCCGCGGCAGCCTTCCCGCCGTCCGGCCGGCGACGCACCCGACGGCCCCAGAGGCGCGCCGGCCTCCTTGGCGCGTTGCCGGCGCGACGAGCCGGTCGTTTCTTGTCTGCCGGGGTATCGGCAGCACGTGTTCCCGCGGCCGGAATCAGTCCTCGAAGCGATAGCCGAAGGCCTCCACGTCCTGCTGATAGCGTCGCCCGACCAGTTCCCGAGTCTCACTGTCGTAGTAGGCGACGTGGGGCTTCCGGGCAGTCGCGGGCGCCGTCGGGGCGGGCGCCGAATCCCCCGAGTCCGACGCGTTCACGTGGGGCAGCCGCACGGGTGCGATGCCAAGGACGCTGCAGACCCGGTCGAAATCCGCCTGCAGGTTCTCGAATCGTCCGATGAAATCCACCAGACATCTGCCGGCCTGATCATGCAGGTAGTCGTACTGGGGCATGACGTGACGGCTGGCGTCCGAGTACCGGCAGGGCGCCGGGAATCCGCCGACGACGAAGTCCCGGAACGACATGAGCGTGAAGTAGCGACGGTAGTTGTATTCCGAGACCAGCCGTGCCCAGGGGTTGCGGACGAAGGAAAACTTGAAGTACGCATCGAAGCCCGCTTCGGAAATATGCCCGCAATCGACGTACTCGGTGGCCGTCAGGTGGCTGAGGCGCTCCGGCCCCCGGGCCGGGTCCGCATTGAAGCGCAGCAGCAGCGGCGCCCGTTCTTCCCACGAAAGCCCATGCAGCGTGAGAAAGACATGCTCGATGCTGATCCCGGCCGTCTTGGGAACGTGCACGAAGACGCACTGGTGTCGGTGGGAGATCATCGTCGGCGGGCCACATGTCGGTCGATTCGCGTCAGGGTCGAGGGTAACGCAAGCCGGACCGCCTGGTGCCGGACCCCGGCCAGCGAGGCCAGCGGTCGCCAGATGCCTGTGTCGGTACCGACAATGGGGCCTTCGGCCGCGTGGCCGATCGGCTGCTGCGGGAATGGCGCCCCGGCAGGCGGTACGCGCTGCCCGATGACGGAACGCCACAATCCGAATGCGGTGCGGCGGGGGCGCGGCGAAGGAGGCTGGGTCGAGCACACGCGGTGTCCCTGGTACATCGCCGACCGCGCTGATCGCGCCGCTAACAGAAGCGGACCACAGGCAGCGGGCGCGTTCGGTCTGGCCGGGCACCGGTCGATCTTCGATGCCGTCGGATGCGTCGTCATGGCCGCGGCGCTCCGTGACGGGTACGTGGGACCTGGACCGTGCTACCGACGGGCCCACGCGGGGAAACGAAGGCGCGCCGCGGGCAGCCGCCGCGGCGCGCGACCGGTCGTTGCCGGCTCGTCCCGGGCGGCTCAGCGGCCCCGGTTGGCGGGAACGCTGACGAAGGTCCTGGCCAGGGTCCGGTTGCCGGCGGCGTCCTCTGCCTCGTAGGTCAGCGTATAGACCCTCGCCTCCTGCCCGTTTTCGCGTTCGGCGCGCAGCAGCACGGTGCGATCGTCGACAACCCGGATGTCGCTGTCCGCCGAATCGAGCGCCGAGCTCGTCACGGACAGCAGCTTGACCGTCGGCGCCGTGCCGGGCTGGTCGTCCTCCGCGGTGGCGGTGATGCGCACCGGCACCATGCGGTGATTGGGTGGCCACAACAGGGACGGGGAGGCCGACACGTTCAGGGTCGGCGCCAGCAGGTCGAGACCGACCAGCACCGGGTCATGGTCGGACGAACGAAAGACCGTCGGCTCGAAGAGTGCCTGCTGGGCGGCCTTCTTGAACGAGGTGTCGTAGTCGAGCAGGTCCGGCTCGTCGGCATTGACATGCCAGCTTGCCGCGCCGGTCACCGCGCGCGCGATCGACGATCCGGCCAGCGCGTGGTCGAGGTAGCCCGCCTGCCCGTCGAAGACATAGGAATAGGCGCCCTCGCCGCCGAAGCGGGCCAGCAGATCCTCGAAGCCGGCAGCCTTCAGGGCGACGATCGGGTCTTCCTTGTCGTAGGCGTTGAGATCGCCGATGATCAGCGCCCCGTCGTCGGCGACACCGGTCGGCTGAGTCGCCAGCCAGTCGGCCAGTGCCTCGGCGGCCGCGGTGCGGGTGAGGTTGCAGTTGCCCTGTCCGTCGCCGACATCGGGGTCGCCGATGTCATCGCATGCCGAGCCCTTGGACTTGAGGTGATTGACCGCGATGGTCAGGCGGGTGCCGCCTTCGACGACGCGGAAGGTCTGCGCCAGGGCAGGGCGGTTGCGGTCATCGACGAAGCGGCTGTCAACGCCACCGTCTAGCACCGTGAATGGCCCCTCGGGCGACACGCGCGACGGCTTGTACAGAAGCCCGACCCGGATCGCGTCACTGCCGATCGGCCCGGTGTCGATGTACGCGTAGGTACCGCTGCCCAGCACGGCATTGAGTTCGGAGGCGAGGTGCCCTGCCGGTTCGACGCCCACGGTGTTCTCCATCTCGACCAGCCCGACGATGTCGCCGTCGAGCGCCAGCAGGGCGTCGAGCAGCTTGGCCTGCTGGCGCGAGAACTCGTCCGCCGTGTCCGCCCCGCGACAGCCCTGGTCCCGCAGCGGACCGCACACGCTGCCCTGATTGTCGAGGGTAAGGAAGAAGTTGAGCACATTGAGGCTCGCCACGCGCAGATTCCCGCCCACGGCCGGGGGCAGGTCGGGGCGCGGATTGACCGGCTCGAAGCCGCCATAGACCGTGGGCTGGAGGCGATAGCGACCGAACAGGTCGTCGACGACGCCGGTGACGTCGGTGATCGTGTCGCCACCTCGGAAGCGGTTGTCCAGCGTGAATGCCTGCCCATTGCCCGGGTGAATGGCGGGATCCGGGTTCTGTGCCGAGTTGCCGTCGTCCACCAGAATGGTGGCGAGCCGGTTGGCCGAGGCCAGGGCCGTGGCGGCCTCGCCGGGCGCGACCACCGCTGTCGGGGTCATCGGGCGCACGAATCCCGGCGTCGGGAGCGACAGGACGACTTCGCCGAAGCGATCGAAGTTGAAATACTCGCTGATCTGCAGCGTCTGGGGCAGGGAGACGAGCATGCCCTCGACCGATTCCAGCGCGGTGTCGTCGGTCAGGGGCAGCGTGATGGGCACGGCCGCGACCGGCTCGCCCGTGCCGCAGCGCGTCACGGCCGGGGAGCCCGACATCTGTGTCTGGGAGCTGGCGCCGCCCGAGGTGACGAATTCGGCGACGGTGCCGCTCACACGAACCCGGTCACCGACAGAGACGCCACTGGCCTCGGTGCCACCGAGAAAGACGAAGAGGCCTTCCGAGGTCGCGGGGTCGGCATCCTGGTCGGCGGCCTCTTCCTGAACATAGAGGCCGCCGAGCCCGGGCTTGATGGCCGTCACCACGGCTTCGATGCGCTGTACGCCACCAAAGGCCGGGTCAAAGACGCGCCCGCTGCCCTGGATCTGGTGGATGAGCGTGGCAGGATCGCCGCACTGGTCGGCGATGACCGGTGTGTCGGTGCTCGTATTGGCGGTGCCTGGCGTATTGAGGGCTTCGCCGGCAACCAGGGAGCCCGGAAAGCCGGCTATCCCGGCAAGGTCGAAGTCGTTGCGAACCCAGGTCGAGGCGCCGTCGGGCACGCGTGAAGCACCACCCGGCGCAAAGGGGCTCACTCCGTCGAAGTTCGGACCCAGCGCGGGCCCGTAGGTCCGGTCGGCGCTGCCGCCATCCAGCACCGCAATCGCGTCGGCGAGTTCGGACCACGGCGCGGCGTCGAGGCTGCCGTCGTTGTCACTGTCCAGATCCTGTCCGGCCGCTCCGGTGAAATCCTGCACGAGCAGCAGCGTGAGCGAGCCGTTCTCGAAGGTGTTGGCTGGCACGCTCAGCAGCAGACGGCCCGAGCCGTCGGTGCTGCCCAGGGGAAGAAACTCGTCAACCGTACCGGCGGCGCTGCCGTCGCCCTCGATCTCGAGGATCGCATAGCGCGAATAGTCCGTGAGCGGCGCGCCGAGGATCTCGACGTACTCGACGTCGACGCCGGCCGTGCTGGTCGAGAACTCGTTGATGATCGGTCCGGCAGCGAGGGCGGAGGCCGTCGTGCCGAGCGCCGACAGGGCCAGCGCGATGGCCGTGCGCGGGCCGGTACCAGACAGGGTTTGGCGGGTCATGATGTCTCCCAGGAATGATCGGTGAGCCTGGCCATCCGAGTGACGGCCAGGGCATGATTTAGGCCGATCCGCGTTGCGCCCGTGTGATGGGAAGGCAACTCGCTGAGAACCGTGCATCGTCGCACAGGGAGGGCAGCGGGGCAGGGCTGGCACACTGGCGGGTAGCGCGCCCCGGGCGCGGACGCCCGGACGCCCCTTCGTTTCGCCTGGCTTTGCCGGATCAAGAGGAGATACACGCCATGTCAGAGTGTTGCCGGACTGATCGAGGAGCGGCTTCGTACCCGGCCAGACACGTCTGTCCGGTCAATGGACGGGCGTACGGGCGCGTGTCGGCCCGGACGATCCGGCATCACATCCAGTCCCCATGGTCCTGGCAGGAGAAGGCGCAGGGCTACTATTGCTGCACCGATCCGGACTGCCCGGTCGTGTATTTTGGTCAGGACGACTCCGTGATCGAAATGGCTGCCGTCCGCACCCGGATCGGGACGAAGCTGCGGTCCGGCGACGCGCTGGTCTGCTACTGCTACGGCATTTCGAGGCGCGACGCCCGGGACAACCCTGCGCTGCGCGAGTTTGTCGTCGAACGCACCCGGCAGCGCGATTGCGCCTGCGAAACCCGCAACCCGTCGGGCCAGTGCTGTCTGGGCGATTTTCCGAAGCCGTAAGGCAGCGCGAGTGTCCCTCCGCGGCGACGTGGCCGAGGCCCCGTAGCGCGGCCGTCATGCGCGGGTCCGTGATCCGGGTCGAGACTTGGACGCGCCGGTCGCCATCCGTCGCCAGGGCTGCCCGGTTTCCGGTCTGTCGTGGGCGAAGTCGGGTCGACAACCGGGACGTGAGGGGAAGGCTCGATTCGCGATGTCGAGTTCCCAAAGGGCAAGGTGCGCTGTCAGCGCAAAGGCGGCTGCGTGATCGACGCATCCTTGCGCCTGACGAAGCGGCGGCGCGGCTGAGGAAGGGGCATATCGGGTCGTGGGCAGCAGAGGCACTGGCGGTGGATAATCTGGAGTTTACTTAATACACATTATACGTACTTAAGGATGCCGCCCACGAGGCGCGGGTCGTCGCCGCTCCCGTTCCGATGATCTGCCTGCCTGGCCACCATCGTGCCGTTCGCAGACGGATGCTGTGTCCAACCGACTTGCCCTCCCGGCCGCCACGTGTTCATCCGCGATCCGCTTTGGCGTGGGACACATCAAGGTGACTCTGCCAGGCCCGGCTGCCGACGGGTGTACTGGCCACGAAGCCGGCTGATCGTGCGCCGCCTCTGCGCCATGCCGCGTGAGCCATCCGCGCGTGGTGTTCGCCGACGGCGATCGCGCCGGCAAGGTCACGCCGGCCGACGGTCGCGGTCGCTTTCGCCATCTGAGCCCCTTGCCGAGCGCCCCCTTACGCAAGCGGCCCACAGTGGCCGCGTGGTCCCGATGGCGCCACTCAACAACCGGCTTTCTCACCTCGATGGCCGCCCGCGCGCTTGCCCTGGTGTCCCCATCTGGTCCGCGGCCCCGCAGACTGTCGATGCGGCGGCCGTGCTGGCCCAAACCGTTTCAGGCCGATGGCCCCTGGCGGTCCGCCAGCGAGCGCGAGCGAATCGGCGCCGCGGGTCGCGTCGGTATCGAATGACGGGCGAACGCTCGAATGCCTCAACTCACGGACGAGGACGGCATTGGCCCCCACTGCATCAAGACCTTGCCCGACGGTCGTGTGGCGGTCGACGAGGGTGGCATCCTGACCCTGCCGGAGACGGGCCGCCTGAAGCACAGGCTCGCCCGGATGGCGCCGTCGCCGCGCGTCACCGACCCGGCTTGCGGCAGCATCCCGTCCCAAAAGCCTTCCCCGAGGCCTGGATGGGCGTTCGGCTCCGGCGTCAGCCCTGGCCGAGCAGGCGGGCAATGTCGGTGTTGCCCTTCTCGATGGCCCAGTCGGCCGCGGACTGGCCACGATCGTTCTGCAGGGTCTTGTCGGCGCCCGCTGCAAGCAGGGCCCGGACCACCTCGATGTGCCCATTGCGTGCCGCCAGCATCAGGGGCGTCGCCTTGTTCGGTGCCCGCGCATCAAGCCTTGCACCTGCCGCGATCAGGTCCTTTGCGATGCCGGCGTGCCCCTCGAAGGCGGCATACATCAGCGGCGTCCAGCCATCGGACTCGAGCGGCCGTCCCGATGCGATCAGGCGCTGGATGACCTCCCGGTGGCCGCGCAGGGCCGCGAGCATGGGCGCCGAGTCGCCCATGAGGTTGCGCTGCAGCGTGCTCGCGCGGTATTTCAGCAGCAACTCGACCACCTCGGCGTGGCCATCCCGCGCGGCCAGGATCAGCAGCGTATTGCCGTTCTGGTCGGTGGTGTCGGGGTCGATGCCGCGCACGAGCAGTTGCGAGAGGCTCGCCGCCTGTCCGTTGGCGGCCGCGTCGAGGGCCTCCTCGTAGCTGCCGGCCCAGGCGGCCGTGGCGGTCATCACGGACAGCGCCACGCAGACGGAAATCAGGAGTCGCAAGTCAGTCTTCCTTCAGGAACAGGCGGTTGAAATTGCGGGTCGTGGCCGCTTTCACCGCTTCGACCGGAATCTCGCGCAAACGTGCGATCTCCTCGGCCACGTGCACCACGTAGGACGGCTGGTTGGTCTTGCCCCGGTACGGGGTGGGCGCCAGATAGGGCGAATCGGTCTCGATCAGCATGCGCTCGAGGGGGACCTGCTTCGCTACCGCCTTCAGGGCCTTGGCGTTGCGGAACGTGACGATGCCCGAAAAGGAGATGTGGAAGCCGAGCTCGAGCGCCGCGTCGGCGACCGCCTGGCTCTCCGTAAAGCAGTGCATGACGCCCCCGACTTCGCCCGCGCTCTCCTCGCGCATCAGGCGGAGGGTGTCGTCCGCCGCGTCGCGGGTGTGGATGACGAGGGGCTTGCCGCAGCGGCGGGCGGCGCGGATGTGCACCCGGAAGCGCTGCCGTTGCCACTCGGGGCGGTCCTTGTGCCAGTAGTAGTCGAGGCCGGTCTCGCCGATGCCGAGCACCTTCGGGTGGTCGGCCAGGGCCAGCAGGCGGGCCTCGTCGGGCTCCTCCACGTCGGCTCCGTCGGGATGGACGCCGACCGTGGCGTAGAGATTGTCATGGCGCTCGGCCAGCCCGATGACGCGGTCGATGTGCTCAAGCTTGACGCCGATGCACAGGGCACGCCCCACGTCGGCCTCTGCCATCGCGGCGAGGACGTCGTCTTCACGTTCCAGCAGGTCGGGAAAATCGAGGTGACAGTGAGAGTCGATGAACATCAGAGAGTGTGCGTCGGGCGACTGGAGCCGAGGTGGCCGGCGAGGATCTTCTCGATGCTGCCGCGAACCACCTTGGCGGTGTCGTCTTCGTTGAAATGGACGCCGATGCCGACGGTGCGGTTCCCCTGGGCGCCCTGCGGCGTGATCCAGACGACCTGCCCCGCGACGGGATGCTTGGCCGGGTCGTCCATCAGCTGAAGCAGCATGAAGACCTCGTCGCCCAGCTGGTAGACCTTGGTGGTGGGCACGAAAATGCCGCCATTCTTCAGGAAGGGCATGTAGGCGGCATACAGCGCCGACTTGGAGTTGATGTTGAGCGAGACGACGGCGGGTCTGGCTGGTTTGCTCATGGTCGGTTTCCACCCATTAGGCATCGCTGGTAGCGCAGCAGCATGTCCTCGAGGGCGAGGCGCATGTTGAGCGGGTGCGTCGCACTGCGTCGTACCTGACTGATTTGATTGTAACAGTCGAACAGCAGCGCCAAGGGCACCCGCTCGACCAGCCGCGCCATCAGCTGGCGCTGTCCGTCGAAATAACGGACGCCAACGCCACATTTTGAGGCCACGAGGTCCCAGCTCCAGCGCAGCAGCCAGTCGGACAGGCGGAGCATGTCGATGCCGGCCGCCAATCCGTCCCCGGCGCGGGTCCACGCTTCCCAGTGGCCGGCCAGGGCGACCACGTCCGCGCCGGGGCCGATCGCGCCCACATCGCGCTCGAAGCGCTGAAGGGCATCGGCGACCCCCTGCTCCGCCAGCCGTGCCGCCTCCAGTGGCGAGCCGCCGAGGAGCTGCGACAGGCGCGCGGAGCCTTGCTGGCCCGCGGCGGACAGCCAGGCGCTTGCCTCGCCTTCTTCGGGCTGCGGAATGGACCGCGCCTGGCAGCGACTGCGCAGGGTCGGCAGCAGGCGCCGCGGGACGCTGCTGACGAGGATCAGGTGCGTCGCCGGCGGTGGTTCCTCGAGCAGCTTGAGGAGCGCGTTGGCGGTAAACGGGTTCATCGCGTCGGCGGGGTCGATCACCACGACGCGCCGACCGCCCATGTGCGCGGTCAACTCGAGGGCCGACTGAAGCGCGCGGATCTGTTCGATCACGATCTGGGTGGAGGGCTTGCCCGCCTTGCGGCTGCTGGTGGCGGCATCCGCGGCCTGATCGGCTTCGGGTACCACTACGTGGAGGTCGGGATGCGTGCCGGCCAGGCGCAGCCGGCAGCCCGCACAGGCGCCGCAGGCGGGCTCGGCACCGCGAGCGTCCGTGCACAGCAGGCGGGCGGCCAGGGACTCCGCCAACAGGCGCTTGCCGACACCGACGGGGCCACAGAGCAGAATGCCATGGGGCAGGCGCTCGAGCCGTGCCGTCAGGTCGCCCCAGGGCTTGTCGAGCCAGACGGGCAGCATCACAGCGCGCTCACCTCGGTCAGCACGGCCGCCCGCAGCGCCTCGATCGGGTGCGCCGCGTCCAGCACCTTGATGCGCCCCCCCGAGGCGTCCGCCCGCCGCAGGTAGGCAGCGCGCACGCGCTCGAAGAATTCGGTCTTCTCGCGCTCGAACCGGTCGGGGGCGTTGCCGGTGCCGGCCAGGCGCCGCGCTGCCTCGGCGGGGTCGAGGTCGAAGAGGATCGTCAGGTCGGGCTGCAGGCCGCCATGTACCCATGCCTCGAGCACCTCGAAGCGCGGCTCCGACAGGCCGCGGCCGCCCACCTGGTAGGCGTAGGTGGCGTCCGTGAAGCGGTCGGACACTACCCAGGCGCCGCGCTCGAGGGCCGGCCCGATGACGCCGGCGAGATGCTCGCGGCGGGCGGCGAACATCAGCATGGCTTCGGTCTCGAGGTGCATGGGCTCGTGCAGCAGCAGTTCGCGCAGGCGCTCGCCCAGGGGCGTCCCCCCGGGTTCGCGGGTCTGCACGACCTCGTGCCCGGCGGCCCGGATGCAGGCCACGGCCGCGTCGATCTGGCTGCTCTTGCCGGCCCCGTCGATGCCCTCGAAGGTGATGAAGCGACCCCGTCGCGTGTTCGTCACTGGCGCGTTTTCCTCAACTGGTAGCGGGCCACCGCGCGGTTGTGATCGCGCAGGTTGGTCGAGAAGATGCTCGTTCCGTCACCCTTGGCGACAAAGTAGAGGTTCTTCGTGTCGGCCGGCCGAAGGGTGGCCTCGATCGAGGCCTGGCCGGGCATTGCGATCGGGCTCGGCGGCAGACCGGCGCGCGTATAGGTGTTATAGGGAGTGTCCCGCTCCAGGTCGCGCCGGCGCAGGTTGCCATCGAAGGTCGGGCCGATACCATAGATGACGGTCGGGTCGGTCTGCAGCCGCATGCCGATCCGCAAGCGATTGACGAAGACCGACGCTACCAGGCCGCGGTCGGCGGGGTGCCCGGTCTCCTTCTCGACGATCGAAGCCAGGATCAGGGCCTCGTACGGGGTCTCGAGCGGCAAGCCCGGCGCCCGTTCGGCCCAGGCGGCGTCCAGGCGCTTCTTCATCTCGTGGTAGGCCCGACGGTACAGGGCCAGGTCGCTCGAGCGCAGGTCGAACAGATAGGTGTCCGGGAAGAAGAGGCCCTCCGGGTGCGCCTCGCTCGCACCGATGCGCCGGAGAATTTCGTCGGCCGGCAGGTCTCGCGTGTCGTGCACCAGGTCGGGGTGGGCATCGACGGCCGCGCGCATCTGCGCAAAGGTCCAGCCTTCGACGAGGCGCAGTTCGCGCAGCGAGACATCGCCGGCGGTGAGCTTGTCGAGCAGGGCCAGGGTGCTGACCTGGCCGCCGATCTCGTAGCTGCCGGCCTTGATGTGACGTGCCCGCCCGCTCAGGCGGGCCAGCCAGTAGAAGAGCTCGGGCTCGACCCCGATGCCTGCGTCTCGCATGACACGGGCCACGCCACGCGCCGTGCTGCCGGGGCTGACCGTGAAGTCCACCTGTCCGGCCGGAATGGGCACTGGTCGCTGGGCCAGCCACCAGCCGGCGGCGACGGCGGCGAGGCTGGCGAGGAGCAGGAACAGGCAGGTCTTGATCAGCAGCCGCAACATGGCAGGTGATGGATGATGGCGCGCCCGAAAAGACGAAGAAACCCAGCGGCGGCAAGCCCCACGGGGGTGCCGTGGCCGGGTCGAGGCGCCCTATAATACTGCATCGCATGAGCGCCAACCCCAATCCGGAAATCGACAAGAAATGACCAGCCCCTACAGTTTTCTCGATGCTTGGCACGCCGCCGGGCAACCACCCGTCTTTGAGTTCGAATCGGCGGAAACCTCGGCCCGCATGGCCGATTCCGGCACCGTGGCGGTACCGCTGGTGCATTGGCGCCTGATCCGCATCAGCGGTGACGACCGCATCACGTTTCTTCACAATCTGGTCTCGAACGATGTCCAGAAGCTCGCCCCCGGCGCCTTGCAGTGGAACAGCCTGAACAGCCCCAAGGGCCGCATGATCGCCAGCTTCCTGCTGTGGAAGACGCACGACTGCCTGATGCTCGCGCTGTCGGCCGACCTGCACGAGCAGATCCTCAAGAAGCTGCGCATGTATGTGCTGCGCAGCAAGGTCGTCCTCGACGATGTCAGCGCCGAGTTCTCGCTCATCGGGCTGGCCGGCGCCGGGGCCGAGGAAGCGCTCGCCCAGGCGGGCTGCGAGCTGCCGGCGGCCACCATGATGGCGGCGCCCGAAGCCTCGCCGCGTACGCTGCAGCTCGACCGTGACCTGTTCGTGGTGCTGGCGGGCGCCGACTCGGATGCCGCCACGTGGCAGGCATGCCTCGACGGCGGTGCCTCGCCGGCCGGGACAGCCGCCTGGAACCTCCGTCTGATCCGTGCCGGTGTGCCCCAGGTCACGGCGCCGGTCCAGGAGGAGTTCGTTGCCCAGATGCTCAACTTCGAGCTGATCGGGGGTGTCAGCTTCACCAAGGGGTGCTATCCCGGCCAGGAGATCGTGGCGCGTACCCAGTACCTGGGCAAGCTGAAGAAGCGCATGTATCACCTGGGATCGGCGGCCGAGCCGGCCATCGGTGCCGATGTGTTCGGCGCGGGGTTCGGTGAGCAGTCGGTCGGCAAGGTGGTTCTGGCGGCACCGTCGCCGGATGGCGCCTGGGAATGCCTGGCCGTCGCCCAGACGGCCGCCGTCGAGGCGGGCAGCCTGCGACTCGGCACACCCGACGGGGCCGCACTGACCATCCTGTCGCTGCCCTACTCCCTGGCTGCTGCGTGAGCGCATCCGGCGCCCTCTACATCTACTATCGGCTCGTGCCGGATGGCCTCGCGGGGCTTGAGGCGTCCCTGCGTGCGATGCAGTCCGGCCTCGCAGCGCAGTTCGGCTGCCGGACGCAGCTGATGCGCAAGCCGGCTGACGACACGGTCATGGAAGTGTACGACCCGGTGGCCGAGGCGGCGCCTCTGCTGGACACCATGGGCCGACATCTCGATGCCATGAAATTCGACCAGTATCTGGCCTCAGGATCCCAGCGGCACGTGGAGTTCTTCGTATGTGTCTGATCGCTTTCGCGTGGCAGCAGCACCCCGAGTATCCCCTCATCGTGGCCGCCAACCGGGACGAGTTCTTCGTCCGGCCGGCGCGTCCGGCGCGCTGGTGGGAACACAACGGCCGGCCGATCTTCGCCGGGCAGGACGAACAGGCCGGCGGGACCTGGATGGGGGTCAGCGCCGACGGCCGTTTCGCGGCTCTCACCAACCACCGGGACCCGGCCAGCGTCCGCAGCAACGCACCCTCCCGCGGCGCGCTCGTGCCTCACTTTCTCGCGGCCAGCGGGCAAACCGGGGACGCCTTCCAGGAACTGCAGCAGAACGCCCGTCACTTCAACGGCTTCAACCTGATCGGCTTCGACGGTAAGACCCTCGGCACGCTGGAGAGTCGCGAGGGACGCCAGGCGATCCTCCCGCCGGGCATCTACGCGCTGTCCAACGCGAGCCTCGATGCCCCCTGGCCCAAGCAGCAGCGGGCCCGTGCGGCGCTGTCCGCCGCGCTCGCCAGGGCGCCGGACATCGAGGGGCTGTTCGGAATGCTTCGTTGCGACCGGCCGGCCGGCGATGCCGCCCTGCCGGTCACCGGGGTGGGGGTCCAGTGGGAGCGGATGCTCTCGAGCGCCTTCATCCGGGCGCCCGGCTACGGCACGCGCTGCTCGAGCGTCGTGCTGTTCGGCGCGGATGGGCAGGTCCGCTTCGAGGAGCGCACCTGGAGCGCGGTAGGTGCCGACTCAGGCCGCGTCGTCGAGACCATCCAGATTCAGTGACATGGGCAGGTGGGCGATGCCCGCCTCCATGAAGATTGCGCCGCAGGCCGAGAAACCGTGCCGGCGATAGAACGCCGCCGCGTCTGCCTGGGCGTTCAGGCGGACCGCGGCATCGCCGCGCGCCCGGGCAGCCTCGACCAGCACCCGCAGGGCAAGGCTGCCGAGTCCCCGCCCGCGCGCGCTGGCCAGCACGGCCAGGCGCCCGACATGGCCGTCCGGCAACAGGCGGCCGGTGGCCAGCGCGCGCCCGGCGTCGTCACGCACCACGACATGGACGCAGCGCAGGTCCCGCCCGTCCCGCTCGAGGGCCGTGTCCACGCCCTGCTCCTCGACGAACACGGCGGTACGGATGCGCGTCGCATCGGCCCCCAGCGCGGCCCAGTCGCCGAGTTCGGCATGAAAGGGCATTCAGAGGATCTCCACGCGGGTCCCCACCGGCACCAGCTCGAACAGTTCGACCACATCCGGCACCCGCATCCGCACGCAGCCATGGGAGCGGGGTTCGCCCATCGGCTGGTCGTCGCCGGTGCCATGGATGTAGATATAGCGCCGCATCGAGTCCACGGTGCCGAGGCGGTTGCGTCCCGGTTCGCAACCGGACAGCCACAGGATGCGGCCGAGTATCCAGTCGCGTCCGGGATGGGCACGGGCGAGTGCCGGATCCCAGCGTTCGCCGGTCGGACGCCGGCCACGGAAGACCGTGTAGGGATCGCAGGCGGCGCCGATGCGCGCCCGGATGATGTGGCTGCCGCGCGGTGTACAGCCGGAATCCTGAGCCTCGCCGGGCCCGCTCCGGGCTGTGGACACCGGGTAGCGGCGCTGCCGGACACCCGCATCGTCGAACAGGTCGAGCGTCTGGCCAGCCAGGTCGACGACGAGGTGCATGCTCAGGCCAGCAGAGTCTTGTTGCGGCGTGCGGCGAAGAAGGACGAGAGCAGCTGCCCGCATTCGTCCGCACGGACTCCGCCTTCGATCGTCGCGTGGTGGTTGAGACGGGGTTCCGCGTAGAGATCGATCACGCTGCCGGCCACCCCCGTCTTCGGATCGCGTGCGCCGAACACCACGCGACTGATCCGGGCATGGAGGATCGCGCCGGTGCACATGGCGCAGGGCTCCAGCGTCACGAACAGTTCGCAGCCGGGCAGGCGGTAGTTGCCGAGGGCCTCGGCGGCCGCGCGGAGCGCCTGGATCTCGGCGTGGGCGGTGGGGTCGTGGCGGCCGATCGGCTGGTTGAAACCGCGGCCGACGATGACGCCGTTGAGCACCACCACGGCGCCGACCGGCACCTCGCCGAGGGCACCGGCGTGGCGGGCCTGTTCGAGGGCCTCGCCCATGAAGTCGTCGTCGTGCATAGCCAGCCGAATGGGGTCCAGATGCACGCCAGTATACCGATGGGCGCCCGGCGACGCCGTGCGCCTGCGGCACACCACAGCGGGGAGAGGCTGACTGCGCCGCGCTCGCGCGCGGACCTGCGCGCCCGCCCCGGCGCATGGGCCGGCGGCAGGATGCGTCCCGTAACCGGCCGTCGCGCACCTCGGCCTGCGTGCCGCCCTGCCGTTTGTCCCTGGGAACAGTCCGTTCCCGACGAATGGCCTCAAGTCATGCCGGCTGCGTACGTGAAAAATGTTAATTAGTTTGTCGTGCCGTCCGGTCCGGGCCGGCGCGGGGCGGCAAGACGGAGGTTGTCATGACTCGGCAAATCCCACCCACCCTGCCCCGGCTCGCCCGAATCGCCCTGCTGGCCCTGGTCCCTCACTGGGCGTTCGCCGCCGGCGCAACGCCAGGCCAGCCGGCCCGCCCAGACCTCGGCGAACTGAAATCCCTCATCGAAACCGGCCGCTCAGTGGCCAGTTTCTGCGCCAACTGTCACGGTGCGGCTGGCATCAGCAAGTACCC
>JBNLCM010000058.1:0-37510 GCA_050303815.1 Rhodocyclaceae bacterium | reverse complement strand
ACGCTCTTCCGATCTGGAGGCAACGGCCCCGGCTGCGCGGCCTGCTCGGGCCGGAAGGCATGGAGCCGCAGCAGGGTCATCGCGAAGCCGGCGTATTCATCCGGCGCCAGCGGCAACTCATCGCGACCGTGGATCGTGATCTGGTAGGCCAGCTGCAGGTATTCCCGATCGAGCTGGCCGGCATAGGCCGCCAGCCGCGCGCGCTCGTAGGCGTCCGGCTCGGCGTCCGGCGCGAACTGCAGGACCGCGATGCGCTGCAGCAGCGAGGCGAGGGCCTGGAGCGCCGCTTCGAATGACAGGCTGCGCGCCGCCATCCGGTCGGCCACGCCGATCAGCGCCGCCACGTCGCCCGCCGCGAGCCCGTCGAGCACGGCGAACAGGTGGTCGTCACCCACGGTGCCGAGCATATCGACGACCTGCTGCTCGACCACCTGCCCGGCGCCGTGGGCGATGGCCTGGTCCAGCAACGACAGCGCGTCGCGCATCGAGCCGTTTGCCGCCTTGGCGAGATGCCGCAGGGCAGCGGCCTCGAACGGCACCTGCTCGGCCTCGAGAATGCGCTGCAGGTGTTCGACCACATGCACCGGCGGCATCTGTTTGAGGTTGAACTGCAGGCAGCGAGACAGCACGGTGACCGGGATCTTCTGCGGATCGGTGGTCGCGAGAATGAACTTCACGTGCTCGGGCGGTTCCTCCAGCGTCTTCAGCATGGCGTTGAAGGCATGCCCGGTGAGCATGTGGACCTCGTCGATCATGTAGACCTTGTAGCGGCCCTGCACCGGCGCATAAACGGCCTTGTCGAGCAGCGCCGCCATGTCATCGACGCCCCGGTTGGAGGCCGCATCCATCTCGACGTAGTCGGGGAATCGATCGGCGTCGATCGCCACGCAGGCCGCGCACTGCCCGCAAGGGGTCGACGTGACGCCCGACTCGCAGTTCAGGGACTTGGCCAGGATGCGGGAGATCGTCGTCTTGCCCACGCCTCGGGTGCCGGTGAACAGGTACGCATGGTGCAATCGGCCCGTCTGCAGCGCGTGGGCCAGCGCACGCACGACATGCTCCTGACCAACCAGGGTCTCGAAGCTCTTCGGGCGCCACTTGCGGGCCAGCACTTGATACGACATGCGCGCCATTCTACCCGAGCCCGGTGCCATCCCAAGGTCAACGCATTGGCCTTCCCCATGGCGCGCATGAGCGCAATCGGTTGGCCGCACGAAAAAGACCTTCCAGAGACCGGATTCATCGAAATGACGGTTCGCAATGATCCGGAAGATGATCGACCGCGAGCGTTTCGACAGTCTGCGGGAGATCCTTGCCGCCCTGGCCCAGGGCGCCTGGGACGCGCCACAAGGCACCGGACCGTCGGCCCGATAGTGCCGGGCAATGGAACGCATCTGATAAATCAATTGGATCAATCGATAGCCATTCAATAGTCTGGACCCATCGATAAATCACGCTGCCGGCAGACAGGAGACGCGCGATGACCAGCTTGATCCTCAAGACCTTTGCCCCCACGCGCGAGCCGGACGTGCGACGGATCGCCGGTGCCGGAATCGCCGCACTGGGCGCTCTCCTCCTGGCCGCCCAGGCGATGGGCGAAGCGGCAAGAATGCTGGAATCGCCGGCCGCCAGCGGCGCGTTGCAGGGGGGCTTGATCGCCGCACTGGCGACCGCGGCGGGCGCCTTTCCGGTCCTGCTGGCGCGGCGGATCTCCGCCCGCCATATCGACACCCTGCTCGGCTTCGGGGCGGGCGTGATGCTCGCAGCCACGGCCTTCTCCCTGGTGCTGCCCGCCGTCGGTGCCGCGAGCGAACTGGGCTTCAGCCGCATCGGCGCCAGCGCCGTGGTGGCGGCCGGCCTGGCACTCGGCGCGCTGACGCTCCTTGCAGCCGACCGGCTCCTGCCCCATGAGCATGTGGAGAACGGCATCGAAGCCGACGGCGCCAGCGTCGGCCGGGTGTGGCTCTTCGTGGTCGCCATCGCCCTCCACAACGTACCGGAGGGGCTCGCCATCGGCGTCGGTTTCGGTCAGGCATCGGAGGCGCGCGCAACGGCGCTGTCGAGCGGCATCGCGATCCAGGACATTCCTGAAGGGCTCGTCGTTGCCGCGGCGATTGTCGCGGCAGGCTACGGTCGCTGGCTGGCGTTCTCGGTCGCGGCCGCCACCGGGCTCGCCGAACCGTTCGCGGCGTTGATCGGCGCCGGCGTGGTCGACGTCTTCGGCAGCGTGTTGCCGTGGGCGCTGGCATTCGCGGGGGGTGCGATGCTCTTCGTGGTGGCCCACGAGATCATCCCGGAGTCGCAGCGGCGCGGGTACCAGACCGAAGCGACCCTCGGCCTTGTCGCCGGGTTCTGCCTGATGATGTTGCTGGATACGGCGCTGGGCTAAGCCCCCCTGCGCCGGAAAGGACGAAGGGCGCCGGAAATCCGGCGCCCTTCGCGTGTTTGGGGTGGCGAGCCTGACCCCCGGCACTTGCAGGAAACGGCTGTGGCTGCTGCCTTCCGGCCCTGACCAGGTTCACCGCGCTGCAATGCGAGGAGACCCGCCACGACGCATTGTATCAGCTTGGCTCGGAGAGGGCATCGCGGCACGCCGCGCTCAGCGCCTCCTCATCGGCAGGCACGGTGCGAAACGCCAGACGCTGGCGAACGCCGTGCGCATCGCGAAGGTCGATCCCGTCCCAATCCAGACCGATCAGGCGCGCACCGTCGCGCGCCGGCGAGACGCCCAGTTCGGCGAGCAGTGCCTTCTCGCGGCGCTCCGGCAGGGGCCGGGCACGCCATTCCGCCGGCTCGATCCAGCCAGCCCGGGCGAACCCACCAACCATCCGCACCCGCACGGCCTCGAATCGATAGAAGCGAAAATCGCCAAAACCCAGGAAGGCGCCGGCCTCAGGGTGGAAGCGCAGGTACCGATCCTGACGGTCCGGCGGCAGCGACACCGGCCGCAATTCGCCGACCAGGGTCACACGCGGCTGCGCCTGCGGGTCCCCATCGCCCGCGGCAACCATCAGGCTGGCACGGGGATCGGCAGCAAGATTGCGACTGTGCTCGGCCAGCCGCGAGAGGAGCAGCATGGGCATGCCCTCGCCGTCGCGGGCAAACGGGGCATGCGAGACGAACGGAAAGCCCGCCAGCCGCGCCGACTGGGTCGCCAGGGCGACGAAGTCCGACGCGGCCAGCACATTGCGGGCCTCGCGGGGATCGAGCTTCATGGTCTCAACGCGTCGCCGCGACGCGCTGGCGCCTCGTCTCGTACAGGCACAGGCCGCTCGCCACCGACACGTTGAGGCTCTCCACCGAGCCGTACATCGGGATGCGCACCAGCTCGTCGCAGGTCTCCCGCGTGAGACGTCGCAGCCCGGCGCCTTCCGCGCCCAGGACCCAGGCGGTCGGGCCCTTCTGATCCACGTCGTAGAGGCTACGTTCGGCCTCACCGGCCGCCCCCAGCGTCCAGACGCCCGCCTCCTGCATCTCGCGCAAGGCGCGCGCCAGATTGGTCACCGTGACGTAGGGGACATTGTCGGCCGCACCGCTGGCGACCTTGACCGCGGTGGCATTGAGCCCCGCCGACCGGTCCTTGGGCGCGATCACGGCGTGCGCGCCGGCGCCGTCCGCGACCCGCAGGCAGGCGCCGAGATTGTGCGGGTCGGTTACGCCATCAAGGACCAGCAGCAGGGCCGGGCCATCGAGGGTGTCCAGGATGTCGGAGAGCTTCAGCTCCCGGCGACGCCCGTCGATCCGAGCCACCACGCCCTGATGGTGGTGGGTCCCCACCAGCCGCTGAAGCTTCTCCGGGTCGGACGGGATGATGCGGACGCCGGCCGTTTCGGCCTGGGCGATCAGGTCGCGTGCGCGCGCGTCCCCGCGGCTGGTGGCGACGTGGATTTCCAGCACGCTGTCAGGCGACTGGCGCAGTTTGGAGACGACGGCGTGAAAGCCGTAGATGGTTCTGGTCGGTGCATCAGCCACGTTTGCGGGTCCTTCCCTTGTCCTTGGTCCTGCCCTTGCCGCCACCGGCCGGGCGATCGGCGTCCCGCCGATGGGCGTCGCGGGCCGTCTTGCCGGTCCGCTCGGTGATCCGCTGAGGCCCCTCGAGCAGCCGGAAGTCGATTTTCGTCGTTTCCAGATCAACGCGCACCAATTGCACGGTCACCCGGTCGGACAGACGATAGGCCAGCCCGGTCCGCTCGCCCTGCAGCTCGTTGCGTGTCTCGTCGTAGTGGAAGTAGTCGCTGCCGAGGTCGGAGATATGCACGAGGCCTTCGATGAAGACGTCGTCCAGCGCCACGAAGAGGCCGAACGGCACGACAGACGAAACGCTGCCGGTGAAGGTCTCGCCGACCCGGTCCTGCATGAAATAGCACTTGAGCCAGTTCTCGACGTCGCGGGTCGCATCGTCGGCCCGGCGCTCGGTCATCGAGCAGTGGGTGCCGATCGCGTCCCAGTCCCCGGGTTGGTACTGCGCGTTCGCCAGCACGGCCTTGATGGCCCGATGGACGAGCAGGTCGGGATAGCGACGAATCGGCGACGTGAAGTGGGTGTAGGCCTCATAGGCCAGGCCGAAATGGCCAGCGTTGTCCGGGCTATAGACGGCCTGGCGAAGCGAACGCAGCATCATCGTCTGCAGGAGCTGGGCGTCGGGTCGCTCGCGGATCGACTCGAGCAGGCGCGCATAATCCTTTGCCTGGGGGTCGTCCCCACCGCCAAGGCTCAGGCCGAACTCGACGAGGAAATTGCGCAGACGCTCGAGCTTCTCTTCCGTCGGCCCCTCATGCACCCGGAACAGCGTCGGCTGGCCCCGCTTCTCGAGGAAGTCCGACGCGCAGGTATTGGCGGCCAGCATGCACTCCTCGATCAGGCGATGGGCGTCGTTGCGATGGACCGGCACGATGCGCTCGATCTTGCCCTGGTCGTCGAAGATCATCTGGGTCTCGGTGCTCTCGAAGTCGATGGCACCACGCTTGTGGCGCGCCTTGAGGAGCACACGGAAGACCGCGTCGAGCTGCTCGAGCTGGGGCAGCAAGGACGCCAGGGCTTCCCGCTCGGCGCTGTCGTCCTCGTACAGGGCCGCCGCCACGCGGTTATAGGTCAGCCGCGCATGCGAATACATCACGGCCGGATAGAAGCGATAGGCCTTGACCTGACCCGCCATCGAGATCGACATGTCGCAGACCATGCAGAGACGGTCGACCTGCGGGTTCAGCGAGCACAGTCCGTTCGACAGCTTCTCCGGCAGCATCGGGATGACCCGGCGCGGGAAGTACACCGAGTTGCCACGATCATAGGCGTCCCGGTCGAGCGCCGACTCCGGCGCCACGTAGTGCGACACGTCGGCGATCGCGACCAGCAGCCGGAAGCCGCGCCCCTGGCGTTCGCAAAAGACGGCGTCGTCGAAGTCCCGCGCGGTCTCGCCATCGATCGTCACCAGGGGCAGGTTGCGGATGTCCTCGCGACCCGCGAGGTCCTTCTTGCGCACCGCCCGCGGCAGGCGGCGGGCCTCGGCCTTGCCCTCGGCGGAAAACTCGAAGGGCAGCTCGTGCTTGCGCAGGGCGATCTCGATCTCCATGCCCGGATCGGCATGATTGCCGAGGATCTCGCTTACCGCACCGATTGGCTGGGCATATTTGGTGGGCTGCTCGATCAGGTCGACCACCACGATCTGGCCCGGCACCGCCTTCTTGCGGTTGCGCCCCGCCCCCTTGGCGATCAGGATGTCTTGGGCGATCCGTCGATCCTCCGGCACGACGATGGTCACGCCGTGCTCCTCGATCACGCGGCCGACAATGCGTCGGTTGGCGCGTTCGAGCACCTCCACCAGCTTGCCCTCGGGGCGTCCGCGGCGGTCGACACCGACGATTCGCGCGATGACGCGGTCGCCGTGGAGGACCTCTCGCATCTCCTTGGGGCCGATGAACAGGTCTTGACCGCCGTCGTCCCGGATGACGAAGCCGTAGCCATCGGCATGGCCCTGCACGCGCCCCCGGATCAGGTCGGCCTTGTCGGTGATCAGATAGTCGCCACGGCGGTTGCGCATGATCTCGCCGTCACGCTCCATCGCCGACAACCGGCGGTGGAAAGGCTCGCCCTCCCGGGGTTCGATCTCGAGCAGCGCGGCCAGCGCTTCGAAGCGCATCGGTACCCCGCTGTCTTCGAGCAGATGCATGATGTATTCCCGGCTGGGCAACGGATGCTCGTAGCGCTTCCGCTCGCGTGCCAGGTTGGGGTCTGCGGCGCGCACGCCGCTACCGTGTCCGCTTTCGTCGCGGGTCTTGTTCTTGATTTTCTTGCTGGACATTGACAATGGGTCCCTTGGATATATAATGCGCGCCTCTTGCCCAGATGGCGGAATTGGTAGACGCGCTAGCTTCAGGTGCTAGTGTCCTTACGGATGTGGAGGTTCGAGTCCTCTTCTGGGCACCAGATTCGCAGGAAAGCCGGTCTCTGACCGGCTTTTTTGTTGGCCGTCGCACCCGCTCGGCGGGGCGTAAAAAAAGTGTTCACTTCGGAGAATGGGGCAACTATAATTTCGCCTCTTGCCCAGATGGCGGAATTGGTAGACGCGCTAGCTTCAGGTGCTAGTGTCCTTACGGATGTGGAGGTTCGAGTCCTCTTCTGGGCACCAAGATCCGAGAAAGGCCGGTCAGATGACCGGCCTTTTTTTCGTCCACCGTCAGCCCCGGTGCTGGCTGACGGTGGCGTGCCGGCGCCGCGGGTGCGGCGACCGGCCCGGGCGCAATCGTCAGGCGCCAAACGGGTGCCGCTTGAGGATGGTCTCGTCCCGCTCCGGCCCGGTCGAGATCACGTCGATGGAGATCTCGCAGATCTCCTCGATCCTGTGCAGGTAGGCGCGCGCTTCCGATGGCAGGTCGTCCCACTTCTGCGCGCCATAGGTCGTCCCCGACCAGCCCGGCATGGACTCGAGGATCGGCTCGCAGCGCGCCACCTCGTCGGCCCCCATCGGCAGCAGATCGATGCGCTGGCCGTCCAGCATATAGCCGGTGCACAACTTCAGCTCGGGCATGCCATCGAGGACGTCGAGCTTGGTGATGCACAGGCCCGAGACCCCGTTGATGATGATCGAGCGCTTCAGGGCCGCCAGGTCAAGCCAGCCACAGCGGCGCTTTCGCCCCGTTACGGTCCCGAACTCGCGGCCCTTGACCGACATCTGCTGGCCCGGCGTGCCGTCGGTCTCGATGTCCAGCTCGGTCGGGAAGGGTCCGCCGCCGACACGCGTGCAGTAGGCCTTGGTGATGCCGAGCACGTAGTGCAGCCGGCCCGGCCCGACGCCGGAACCCGCCGCCGCCTGGCCGGCAACACAGTTACTCGAGGTGACGAACGGGAAGGTGCCGTGGTCGATGTCGAGCAGGGTACCCTGCGCCCCTTCGAAGAGGAGGCTGCCGCCGGCCTTGTTGACTTCGTAGAGTTCGGCCGACACGTCGGCGACCATCGGCTTGATCCGCTCGGCGTCGGCCATGGCCTGGTCGAAGACCGTCTGGAAATCGACCGGCTCGGCGCCCAGGTGCTGGGTCAGGACAAAGTTGTGGTACTCGAGGTTCTCCCTGAGCTTGGCGGCAAAGCGCTCAGGCGCAAAGAGGTCGTAGACCCGCAGCGCACGGCGGGCCACCTTGTCTTCATAGGTGGGACCAATGCCCTTTCCGGTGGTGCCGATCTTGTCGCCGGCCGACCGCGCCGCCTCCCGAGCGTGATCGAGGGCGGTGTGGCAGCCGAGGATGACGGGGCAGCCCGGGCTGATCATCAGCCGGTCCGAGACACTGATGCCGCCCGCCTCGAGGCTGTCGATTTCGGCAAGCAGGTGGTGGATGTCCAGGACGACGCCGTTGCCGATGTAGCACTTGATGCCCTCGCGGACGATCCCCGACGGTACCAGGTTGAGCTTGTACTCGTTGGAGCCGATCACCAGGGTATGACCCGCGTTGTGCCCCCCCTGAAAACGAACCACGCCTTCAGCATGATCAGTCAGCCAGTCAACGATCTTGCCCTTGCCCTCGTCGCCCCACTGGGTACCGACCACCACCACATTCTTTGCCATACCGCTCAATCTCCATCCAGCGGCATGACCTGCCAGCCGCCATCCGACATCACCAGGCGCCGGTCGCAGCCGGCCTCCCGCCAGTTAGTCCATGTGTGGCCCGGCAGCTCCGGCACCACGATTTCCCCGGCGGCGCGCAGCTCGGCCACCCGCTCCCTGAGGCCGGGCCCCGGCTCGGCCGGCGCCAGTATCGCGCCGGCAGCCTCCAGCCCGTCGGTGCGCAAGGCCAGTTCGCGCAGGTCCATGCTGAAGCCGGACGCCGGACGTCCGCGCCCGAAGGCCGCGCCGATGTAATCGTAGCGACCGCCCAGGGCGATGGCCGTCGGCGAATTGCCGCAGTACGCCGCAAAGACGACCCCACTGTGATAGTGATAGCCCCGCAGGTCGGCGAGGTCGAATCCCAGCGGCAGATCGCCAAGGGCGTCGGCGAGGCGTTCCAGTTCGGCCAGGGCCTCTCGCACGCGCACGTCGTCCGGCAACACCCGGCGGGCTTCGGCCAGCACCGAGCGGTCGCCATAGAGGCCCGGCAGGGCGAGCAGGGCCTGGCGCGGCGCCTCGGCCACGGGGGCCAGGAATTCCTGCAGGGTCGGAACATCCTTGGCCTGCAACAGCGCGAAGAGCGTCTGCTGCTGCTCGCTGTCGAGGGCGGCCATCGCTGCCAGCGCGCGGAAGATCCCCATGTGGCCCAGATCAATCCGGCTGGCCGCCAGGCCCGCCAGGTCGAGCGAGTCCGCCAGCATCTGGACGATCTCGATATCGGCCTCGAGGCCGGCGTGACCGTAGATCTCGGCCCCGAGCTGGAGCGGCTCGCGGGTCGCGGTCAGCGAGGCCGGCTCGCTGTGCAGGACGCTGCCGCAATAGCACAGGCGCGTCACGCCACCCCGGTTCAACAGGTGGGCGTCGATGCGCGCCACCTGCGGCGTCATGTCGGCACGCAGCCCCAGTGTCCGACCCGAGCGTTGATCCGCCAGCTTGTAGGTACGCAGGTCCAGATCCTCGCCCGCACCGGTCAGGAGCGAATCGAGATATTCGAGCATCGGCGGCGCAACGAGCTGATAGCCCCGCAGGTGCAGCGCGTCCAGCAGACGACGGCGGAGTCCTTCGAGCTTGCGCGCTTCCGAGGGAAGGACGTCCTGGATGTTTTCGGGCAGTACCCAGCGCATTGCAGTGTCAACCAAGCAGGGTGAAAAGCAGCAGACCGATCAGCACCATGGTCAGACCCAGGAACCGGATCTGACCATCGGCGAGCTCGGTCACGCGTTTGAACGTGTCGCGCCAGAGTGTTGGCGCGACCAGGGGAAGTATGCCTTCCAATACCAGCATCAGTGCCAACGCCGTGATGAGCGTGGCGGCCATCACTCCAGGCTCTTGGCGGGCTTGCCCGTCGCGCTGCGGAGGTAGCGGAAGAAGTCGCTGGTGGGCTCGACGACGAGCACATCGCTCTTGCCGGCGAAGCTCTCTCGGTAGGCCTCCTGACTGCGGTAGAACGCGAAGAACTCGGGATTTCGCCCGAACGCCGCCGCGTAGATGGAGGCCGCCTGGGCGTCGCCATCACCCTTGATCTGCTGGGCATCGCGATACGCCTCGGCGATGATCACCTCGCGCTGGCGGTCTGCATCGGCACGGATCTTCTCGGCCGCGGCGGCACCCTCGGAGCGGAGCTCATTGGCCACGCGCTTGCGCTCGGCTTCCATCCGGCGATACACCGACTCGGACACCTCCAGGGGCAGGTCAACGCGCTTGAGGCGGACATCGACGATCTGCACACCGATCTTGCGGGCATCCTGGTCTGCCTTCGCACGCATCTCTTCCATGATGGCGTCGCGCTGGCCCGAAACGACCTCGTGCACGGTGCGCTTGCCGAACTCCTCCCGCAGGCCCGCGTTGACGGTCTGCTGCAGACGGGTCACGGCCCGGGCTTCGTCACCAAGCACCGAGATGTAATAGAGCTCGGGATCGGCAATGCGCCATTTGACGAAGAGGTCCACCAGGACGTTCTTCTTCTCCGACGTGATGAAGCGCTCGGGCTCGGGCGTATCCATCGTCAGGATGCGCTTGTCGAAATAGCGCACGTTCTGGATCAGCGGCCATTTGAAGTTCAGCCCCGGCTCACTGATCGCGCTCTTGATCTCACCCAGCTGGAAGACCAGCGCGTACTGGCGCTGATCGACCGTAAACACCGACATCGACAGCAGCACCAGGCCAAAGACGACGACGCCCACAAAAGCGGAAAATTTGTCACGCATCATCGGCCTCCACTGCGGTTGCGCATCGCATCGCGATCGCGGAAGTCATTGGTCGGCAGTCTCACGCTGGTGTCAGGAGGGACGTTGATCGGCGGCCGGGGGTCGCTCGACCCGCCCGACGCCGAGCCCGTGGAGGACGTCTGCTCGATCAGCTTGTCGAGTGGCAGGAACAGCAGATTGCTGTTGCTCTTAGCGTCCACGATGATCTTGGAGGTGTTCATGAAGACCTGCTGCATCGTCTCGATGTACATGCGCTCACGGGTCACCTGCGGTGCCTTGCTGTACTCGGTCAGGACCTGCTCGAAGCGGCTCGCGTCACCCTGGGCCTGCGAGACCACCCGCGAGCGGTAGCCCTCGGATTCCTGCATCAGGCGGGACGCCGTACCGCGCGCCTTCGGGATCACGTCGTTGGCGTAGGCCTGACCCTCGTTGCGTTGCCGTTCCAGATCCTGACCAGCCTTCACGGCATCGTCGAAGGCGGCCTGCACCTGTTCGGGCGGCTGCGCGTTCTGCATCGTGACCTTGCTGATCTGGATACCCGTGCCGTAACGGTCGAGGATGGCCTGCATCAGCGTATGGGCGGTGGAGGCGATTTCCTCGCGCCCCTCGTAGAGCACGAAGTCCATCTTGCTCTTGCCGACGATCTCGCGCATCGCCGTCTCGGCCGCCTGGATCACCGCCTCGTCCGGATCTCGGGTGTTGAAGAGGTAATTCTCCGGGTCGTTCAGGATGTACTGCACCGCAAACTGGATGTTGATGATGTTCTCGTCGTCGGTGAGCATCAGGGCTTCCTTGAGGATCGTGTTCCTCGCGGCACCCCGGTAGCCGACTTCGACGGTCCGCACGCTGGTCAGGTTGACCAGCTCGTGGGTCTCGACCGGATACGGCCAGCGCCATTGCAGGCCCGGCAGGGTCGTTTCCGAATACTTGCCGAACCGCAGTTCGACGCCGCGCTGGCTGGCATCGACGATGTAGAAGCCGCTCGCCAGCCAGACAATCGCGCCGATCACGAGCAGTACACCGAGCCCGCCCCCGAAGAAGCGGAAATTGAAATTCGCGCCGCCGTCGCCGCCGCCGGTTCCACCGCCTGATGGTCGCTTGCGACCGAACAGACCGTTCCACTTCCGGCTCAGGTCGCGGACAATTTCTTCCAGGTCGGGGGGGCCCTGGTTGCCGCCCTCCCGGTCTCGATCGTTCCCCTGGTTACCCCAGCGCGGATCGTTTAGTGACATATGTTGGCCCGTCATTGCATGGCCGTCAGCCGAAATCGACCGACAGCGAAGTCGTCATGTCATCAGGATCGGATTGGGCTCGCCCGGGCCGGGCGAGCGCCCATTCGGACAGCGCTTGGCGCAGAAGATCGAGCCCGAGCCCGCCGCGCGCGCTCAAAAAAACGCGGCGTATGGTACCACAGTCATCCCGCTCGACTGCTGGCTCAGCGTGCGTCAGGTCGATCTTGTTCCACACCAGGATCTGGGGGATCTCTCCGGCTCCGATTTCTTCCAAAACCCCATTCACTGCTGCAATCTGCGCATCACGATCGTCGCTGGCCGAGTCCACCACGTGGAGCAGAAGGTCCGCGCTGGCGGTCTCCTCGAGCGTGGCATGGAAGGCGGCGACGAGCGAATGCGGCAGGTCACGGATGAATCCGACCGTGTCGGACAGTACTGCGTTCCCTGCCTCGCCCAGATAAAGACGCCGGCTGGTCGTGTCGAGGGTCGCGAAGAGCTGGTCTGCCGCGTAGGCGCCGGCCTTAGTGACGGCATTGAACAGGGTGGACTTGCCCGCATTGGTGTAGCCCACCAGCGAGACGGTCAGGAGGTCGCTGCGCTCTCGAGCGCGACGTCGCACCTTGCGCTGCTTCTCCAGCGACTTCAGACGCGACTTCAACATCTTGACCCGCTGGCCGAGCAGGCGGCGGTCGGTTTCGAGCTGTTTCTCGCCGGGGCCGCGCAGGCCGATACCGCCCTTTTGGCGCTCAAGGTGGGTCCAGCCCCGCACCAGGCGCGTGGACAGGTGCTCGAGCTGGGCCAGCTCGACCTGCAGCTTGCCCTCGTGGCTCTTGGCCCGCAGCGCAAAGATATCGAGGATGAGAGTATTGCGGTCGACAACCCGGCACTTGAGCTCGCGCTCGAGGTTGCGCTGCTGGCCTGCGGAGAGTTCGTGGTTGAAGACCACTACGTCGGCGGATTCGGCGAGCACCGCCGAGGCGATCTCCTCAGCCTTGCCGCGGCCGGCGAACAGTGCCGGGTCGGGTGCCCGGCGACGTCCGGTGACGGTCGCGACGACTTCCGCGCCGGCGCTGGTCACCAACAGGCCGGCTTCCGACAGCCGCTCCTGGACGGCTCCCTGCCCGAAGTCGAGCTGGACGACAACGACCCGGTTTCCCGAGGCAGGGCGTTCAAACATCGGATTTCATCGGGGCACCCTCGGCGCCCCGCCGCGTACCTGCCTCAGTTGCCGTCACCCTGATCGTGCTGGAAATTGACCGGACGGGCGGGCACGACGGTGGAAATGGCGTGCTTGTAGACCATCTGCGTCACGGTGTTCTTGAGGAGGACGACGTACTGGTCGAAGGACTCGATCTGGCCCTGCAGCTTGATGCCGTTAACCAGATAGATGGAAACCGGGATGTGCTCTCTTCTCAGCGTGTTGAGGAACGGGTCTTGGAGGAGTTGCCCCTTATTGCTCATTTTGTATGGACCTCTTGGTATGTGACTGGCTAATCTAAAGGATTTTCCGCTGCACTGCCACATGGCGCGGCAGGCCCCGGCGTTCCCTTCATGGTGTGGATCTATGTCTTATCGGCGTAAGGGTTGCGCGTGCTCTTGAATTGTATCCGCAAAGGGGTTCCCTGAAGCTTGAAGGCCTCGAGGAAGGTTCTCTCAAGATATCTCACGTAGGCCGCTGGGACGTGATCGAGGGCGTTGCCATGCACGACGATCACAGGGGGATTGCTGCCGCCCTGGTGCGCATAGCGCAGCTTGGGACGGAATTGCCCATGGCGTGGCGGCTGCTGACGGCTGACGGCGTCGAGCAAGGTGCGCGTCAGGCGCGGCGTGGACATCTTGGCCATGGCCGCGGCGAAGGCACCGTCTACCGACTTCATCACCGCGCCGATGCCTTGGCCCTTGAGCGCGGAGACGTAGTGAAAGCGGGCGAAGGCAAGGAATGGCAGCTTGCGGGAGAGGTCCTGCTTGATCCGGTCGCGGCGGTACTCGTCCACGTCGTCCCACTTGTTCACCGCCACCACCAGGGCGCGCCCGGTATCGAGAACGAAACCGGCGATGTGGGCATCCTGGTCCGCGATGTCCTGGCTCGCGTCGAGGACCAGCACGACCACATTGGCCTGCTCGATCGCCTGCAGGGTCTTGACCACCGAGAACTTCTCGATGGACTCGAACACCTTGCCCCGTCGGCGCAGGCCCGCGGTGTCGATCAGGGTGTATTGGCGCCCTCCCCGCTCGAACGGAATCGAGATGGCGTCGCGCGTCGTGCCCGGCATGTCGAAGGCGATGACGCGCTCTTCGCCGAGCAGCGTATTGACCATCGTGGACTTGCCGACGTTCGGCCGGCCGACAATGGCCACTCGCGGGCCGCGCCCCGGGTCTGCCTCGTCTTCCGCGTCATCCTCCGGGAAGGCGGACAGGACTTCATCGATGAGCGGGCGCACGCCATCGCCGTGGGCGGCGGAAATGGTCAGCGGAGCCCCCAGGCCGAGGGCGTGAAACTCTGCCGAGGCGACGCCCCGGTCCAGCCCCTCGGCCTTGTTCACCACCAGCCGTACCGGCCGGTCGCAGCGCCGGAGGAACACGGCGATCTCTTCGTCGTGAGGCGACAGACCGCTGCGTCCATCGACGAGGAAGAGCAGCACGTCAGCCTCGGCGATGGCCTGCTCGGCCTGCCGCGCCATCTCGTGCATGATCCCGTCCTTTGCGACCGGATCGAATCCCGCCGTATCGACGACAAGATAGTCGCGGTCGCCGACGCGCCCGATACCGTAGTGACGGTCCCGGGTCAGGCCCGGCTGGTCTGCCACCAGGGCATCTCGGCTGCGGGTCAGGCGGTTGAACAGGGTCGACTTGCCGACGTTCGGCCGCCCTACAAGCACGATAGTGGGTTTCACGAAGGGGTGTCCGCTCAGTTCACCGTGAATCCGAAGACGCCGCCCTTGATGGACTGAACCACGAAGCTGTCCTCGTCCACCGGCACGGGGGGGCCGGTCATCTCGCTGCCATCGGTCTCGCCACGGGCAACGAGGGTACCGTCTTCACGGTGCAGCACGGAAACGTAGCCTTCGCCGTCCGTCACGACCACGTAGCGGCCCAGCACCAGCGGTCGGCCCGGCAGGCGACCGGCCAGCTTGTCCTGTTTCCAGATGCTCGCACCAGTCGTGCCATCGAGGGCATGGATCGCGCCGGCTTCGTCGGTAATGAAGAGCTCGCCGCCCCCCTGCCCGATGCCCACCGCGCTGGAGATGTCCCGCGACCACACGAGGTTGCCGTTGGTGGCATCAAAGCATGCCAGCCGACCCTGGAAGGCCGACGCGCACAGCCGCCGGTCCTGCAGGAGCGGCGTCCCGACGACGTCGGCAAGGCGTTCGATCTCGGTCGTGCCGCGCGGCAAGGCCACCGTCAACTCCCAGATGGCACCGCCGTTGGCGAGGTTGATGGCGACCATCTTGCCCCCCGGGAATCCGGTCACCGCCACGTTGTCCTCGGTGAGCATGCCGGTCTGGCCCCGCATGGACAGGGCCGGCGTCGGCCGGCGGTAGGTCCACATGCGATGCCCGTCCTGGGGCGACAGTCCGAACACGCGGCTGTCCGACGCCCGGACGACGATCGCAATACCGGTCACGGCGGGCGCGGTCAGCACCTCGGCACCCACCTGGGAGCGCCACTTCTCGCTGCCATCGGCGACGTCGAGGGCGACCGCCTCGCCATCCTGAGCGACCACGACCGCAAGGCGGGCGTCGCTGCCCACGCCGGCAGCGAGCGGCTTGTCGAGCTTGACCTGCCAGGCCGTCCGGCCACCGTCGAGCCGCTCCACGGTGCCATCGACGCCGGCCACCACGACCGAATCGCCCGACAGCGTCGCGGGCGACATCAGGTAGACCGGCGAGCCGGGCAGGCTCTGTTGCCAGTCCTGCGCCAGTCGCGCCCCTTCTACGTAGGCGGGCAGCGGGGGGAGATCCTTCGACGAACCGAAGCTGCCGCAACCGGCCAGTCCGCTCGCGAGGGCCAGGAGTGGCAGTAGGCGGCCCAGCGTCACTTGGCACCCCCGAGCGACTCCAGCTTGACCTGGATGATCTCGCGATAGGGATTGCTGCCACCGCCCGCCGTCAGCGCATTCAGCGCCTGGTCGTAGGCCTGGCGGGCCTCGGCGGGCTTGCCGTCGGCCAGCAGGGCATCGCCGCGCAGGTCGGCAAAGCCGGCTGCGAGCTCAGCCACCGGCTGCGCCGAGAGGGTCTGGAGTGCGCCGGCGGTGTCCTTGGCGTCAAGCTGGACCGCCGCCAGCCGGAGCCGGGCGATATCGCGCACCGAAGCCTCCTTCGCGTTGTCGATCACCCAGCGCAACTGGGTTTCGGCATTCTTGGGCTCATCGGCGCGGGCCTGCACCTTGCTCGACGCCAGGGCGCCAAGATAGGCGTAGGCGGTTCCGTCGTAGCCCTGCAGGATGCGCCCGGCCGCTTCCCGGGCCTGCTGCGCGTTGCCTTCACCGCCGGCCTTCATCACCACCCCATAGAGGGAGGACGCCTCGCTGGCCTGGTTGTACTGGTACCTTTGCCAGCCATTCCATCCGATCACGCTGCCGAGCACGATCACGACCAGTGCGATCGTCTTTGTGCCGTTCTCCTCCCACCAGGCCTTCAGTTCGGAGATCTGTTCCTGCTCTTCGAGGTCATATGCCGCCATCGTCACCATCCGCTGCAAAGAGTTGTTCGGCCAATTCACTGGCCAGTTCGTCCACGCCCACCCGACGCTGTTCACCACCCCGCATCGGCTTGAGGCTCACCTCGCCGGCCGCGGCCTCGTCCTCGCCGATCACGAGGGCCACCGGCGCGCCACTGGCGTCGGCCTTCTTCATCTGCGACTTGAAGCTGCCGCCACCACAATGCATCAGCACCGCGAATCCGTGCGCCCTCAGCCCCTCGGCGACCCGGAAGGCCATCCGGCCCGCCGCCTCGCCCTGGTGCACCACATAGGCGTCGGAAACCAGCCCTTCGGCGACACCACCGGACTCCTTCCAGAGGGCGAGGATACGCTCCACCCCCATGGCAAAGCCGGCGGCCGGTGCCGCCTTTCCGCCGAGCTGCTCCACCAGGCCATCGTAGCGCCCGCCCGCGCAGATCGTGCCCTGGGCGCCGAGGCTGTCCGTCACCCACTCGAACACGGTCCGGTTGTAGTAGTCCAGCCCTCGCACCAGTCGCGGATTGATCCGGAACGGCTGGCCGGCGTCTCGCAGCACCTGCTGGACCGCTTCGAAATGCGCGAGCGACGCCTCGCCCAGGTAGTCGATGAGCTTTGGTGCCGCCTCGACCAGGCCCTGGAGGTCCGGGTTCTTGGTGTCCAGGATGCGCAGGGGGTTCGTGTAGAGGCGTCGCTGGCCGTCCTCGTCGAGCAGGTCGCGATGCGCCTCCAGATAGGCGATCAGGGCCTGCCGGTGGGCGGCCCGCTCGTCGCTGCTGCCCAGCGAGTTCAGCTCGAGGCGCACGTCCTCGAGACCGAGATCGTCCCACAGGCGCGCGCACATCAGGATCAGTTCCGCGTCGATGTCCGGCCCCGCGAAACCGAGCGCCTCGACGCCGATCTGGTGGAACTGGCGGTAACGGCCCTTCTGCGGGCGCTCGTGCCGGTACATGGGGCCGTAGTAGTAGAGCCGCTGAGGGCCCGCATGCAGCAGCTTGTGCTGGATCGCGGCGCGGACGCACGACGCCGTCCCCTCGGGCCGGAGGGTCAGGTGCTCGCCGTTGAGGGCATCTTCGAAGGAGTACATCTCCTTCTCGACGATGTCGGTCACCTCGCCGATCGCGCGCTTGAAGAGCGGGGTCGGCTCGACGAGCGGCATGCGGATCGGACGATAGCCGTAGGCCTTCAGCCAGTCGCGGATGCTCTCCTCGAACTGTTCCCAGGTCTCGGCTTCGTCGGGCAGGATGTCGTTCATGCCGCGCACGGCCTGAAGGGTCTGACTCATGGTGCTTGTCTCGGCTCCCGCGCGTTGGACACCCGCCCCTTCTCGGCGTAGGTACGGGCGACATAGCGCTCGATGATGCTCTTGAATTCGGTGGCGATGCCCTCGCCCCGCAGGGTCACCGTCTTGACGCCGTCCTCGAATACCGGCGCGGACGGCGTCTCTCCGGTGCCCGGCAGCGAGATGCCGATGTTGGCGTGCTTGCTTTCGCCAGGTCCGTTGACGACGCAGCCCATCACGGCCAGCGTCAAGTTCTCGACGCCGTCGTAGGTCTCCCGCCAGCGCGGCATGTTGGTCCGCACGAAACCCTGCACGTCGGCCGCCAGCTCCTGGAAGAAGGTGCTCGTGGTACGCCCGCAGCCGGGGCAGGCCGTCACCATCGGCGTGAAGGCGCGCAGCCCCATGGTCTGCAGGATCTCCTGCGCCACGATCACCTCCTGGCTGCGGCTGCCGTTGGGCTCGGGGGTCAGGGAAACGCGGATCGTGTCGCCGATCCCTTCCTGCAGCAGCACGGCGAGCGCCGCCGTCGAGGCGACAATGCCCTTCGATCCCATGCCCGCTTCGGTCAGCCCAAGATGGAGCGGGTAGTCGCAGCGGCGCGCCAGGTCGCGGTACACGGCGACCAGGTCCTGCACCGACGACACCTTCGCGGACAGGATGATGCGATCGCCCGGCAGGCCGATCTCCTCGGCCTTGCGGGCCGACTCGAGGGCGGATGTCACGAGGGCCTCACGCATTACGGTGCCGGCGTCGTAGGGTTCCGCGCGGCCGGCGTTCTCGTCCATGATGCGGGCCAGCACGCTCTGGTCGAGGCTGCCCCAATTGACGCCAATGCGCACCGGCTTGTCGTAGCGGCAGGCCGTCTCGACGATGTCCGCGAACTGGGTATCGCGGCGCGCGCCGGCACCGACGTTGCCGGGATTGATGCGGAACTTGGCCAGCGCCTCCGCGCAGGCCGGATGCTCTGCCAGCAGGCGGTGCCCGTTGTAGTGAAAGTCGCCGATGATCGGCACGTCAACGTTCATCCGGGCCAGCTGATCGCGGATCTCGGGAACGGCCCGCGCGGCGTCTTCGTTATTGACCGTGATACGGACCAGCTCGGAGCCCGCGCGGGCCAGCTCGGCAATCTGGATCGCCGTGCGGATCACGTCCGCCGTATCGGTGTTGGTCATCGACTGGACGACGATCGGCGCACCCGCACCGATCCGCACGCCACCGACCGTGACGCAGCGGGTGTCGTGACGGGGCCGCGCAGCGGCGAGAAGCGGCTCGAACTGACTCATCCCGACCTCACTCGAGCGTGACGCGCGCGACGCTGACACGGGTGTGCGGCGCCAGGTCCACCGGCTCGCCCTCGTGCTGCAGCGTCACCTTGGCCGCATTGCCGATGACCAGCGAGAACGGCGGCTTGCCCTGCAGCTCCTCGACCGTCCCGCGCTTGCCGATTCGCGACATGATGATCCGGCCGGAGCCATCCTTGACCTCAACCCAGGCATCCTCCGAGAAACGGAAGACCAGACTCTTCTGCCCCGCCACACGCGATTCGGTCGCCGGCATCGCGGGCGCACCCGCCGCGGTGGGCGACGGGTCGCCAGCGTCGGCGGCGGGGCCGAGCGGTGCCGGCTCGGCGGAGACCGCCGACTCGACGGCTTCCGCCACCGGTGCCTCGGCGCCTGACGCGTCGGCACCCGGCGACCCGGCGGGCGCGGCGACGCCGCCTTCGGGCGCCGGCACGGGCGGCGTCTCGTTACCGGTTTCGCCCATGGGTGGTCCATTGGCGGGCACCTCGACGACGGGCTGCGCCGGCAGCACCTCGACCGGCGCGGCAATGCCCTGCAGCGGGGGCGCCACGACCGGCGCGCTGAACGCCGGCGTCTCGCGGGCCATGCCGGCGTCCGGCAGCTCGGCGACGATGTCGGGCTGCTGGAACCAGTCGAAGTACCAGCCGGCCGCAACGACCAGCACCAGCGCCAGCGCGACCAGCGCGGCAGGGAAGATCGACGGACGCAGGCGGGCATCCGGCGAGGGCATGGTTCCCTGGGCGTTGGAGACCGGCGCCAGCTCCATGGCCCCGACGCCATCGGCCTGCTCGATGGCGTCAAGCAGGGGCTGCGGATCGAGTTCCAGATAGCGGGCGTAGTTCTTTAGGAAACCGCGCGCGAAGGCGCGCCCCGGCAGCAGATCGAAGCGGTCGGTCTCGAGGGCCTCGACCTGGCGCGGGTTGAGCTTCAGCGAATACGCCACGTCGCCGATCGTCAGCCCTCTGCCTTCGCGCGCCAGTCGCAGGTGCGTACCGACGGTCGTGAACTCGCCTTCGTCCACGCCGCCACCCTGGTCGTCGATCTGCTCGTTCACTCGAACTGCCCCTTGCTGTATTGCTCGTATTCCCGGGAGGTCGGATAACGGGACTTCAGTTGCGCCGCGTAGGCCTGTTCATTGCCCGTATTCCCCGTCTTCCGGGCAATCCGGATGCCCAGCATCAGGGAATCCGGCGCTGGCTCGGCGATCTCGTGGACCTCATTGACGTAGGACTGGGCCGCGTCGTAGGCGCCTCGCCGATAGGCGATAGCCGCCAGATGGAAACGGGCCCGGGCATTCTTGGGATCGCTCTGCGCCGCACGGATGAACTGCCCCTCGGCCGACGCGTCGTCGTCGAGCCGCAGGTAGCACAGGCCCAAGTTGGTGTACGGGCGGGTCGGCGTCTTGTAGTACGGATTGCGCGCGGCGACCGTCAAGCGCTCGATGCCTTCCCGCACCTGCCCGCTGGCGCACAGGAACCAGCCGTAGGTGTTGTTGATCTCGGGATCGCCCGGCGCGAGCCGAACGGCCTGCTCGAAGTTGCGCCTCGCACTGTCGGCGTCGTCCAGGTACATGTACACCTGCCCGAACAGGTGGTAGGCCGGCGCGTAGTTGGGGTCGATCGCCTGGGCGATGCGGGCCTCGTCCAGGGCCACCCCGTAGCGCCCCGACTGGAAGTAGGCCGACCCGAGCTCGACATGGATCTTGGCGGCCGCCTGGGCGTCGGAACTGGAAGGCTGCTCGGACACCGGGCGCTGTGCGGCATCGGGGGCCAGCGGCACACCCGCGCAACCGGCGAGCAGCAGTGACAACAGCAGGGGCGCTGCGTACCTCATCGACTGTCCTCCACGAGGCGAACCGTTCGCCGTGTCTTGTCGAGCACCTTGCCGGCCAGCTGCCCGCACGCGGCATCGACGTCGTCGCCGCGCGTCTTGCGCGTGGTCGCGACGATACCGGCCTCGGCCAGAATCGAGGCGAAGCGCCGGATCCGCTCCGACGGACTGCGCCGGAAAGGCGAACCCGGGAACGGATTGAATGGGATCAGGTTGTACTTGCACGAGACGTCCCGGGCAATCGCCACCAGGTCGCGGGCATCGCGATCGCTGTCGTTTACGCCATCGAGCATTACGTATTCGAAGGTCACGAAGTCGCGCGGGGCTCGATCCAGGTAGCGATTGCAGGCCGCCAGCAGATCTTTCAGCGGGTACTTGGCGTTGATCGGCACGAGCTGGTCCCGCAAGGTGTCGTTGGCCGCATGGAGCGAGACGGCGAGGGCCACCGGGCACTCCTCGCGCAAGCGGTCCATGGCCGGCACGATGCCTGATGTGGACACCGTCACGCGCCGCCGCGACAGCCCGTAGGCGTGATCATCCAGCATCAGGCGTAGCGCCGTGACGACATTGTCGAAGTTCGCCAGCGGTTCGCCCATGCCCATCATGACCACGTTGCTGACGACACGTTCGCCATCTGCATCGCCGCCGAGCAGGCGGTTGGCGAGCCAGAGCTGGCCAATGATCTCGGCCGCCGTGAGATTGCGGTTGAAGCCCTGCTTGCCCGTCGAGCAGAAGGCGCAGTTGAGGGCGCAGCCGGCCTGGGAGGACACGCACAGCGTACCGCGGCGCACCTCGGGGATGAACACGGTCTCGACGGCATTGCCGTTGCCCACGTCGAGCAGCCACTTGCGGGTGCCGTCCGACGACACCTTGTCCGAGATGGGGGTCGGGGGCGTCACGCACGCGATCTCGGACAAGCGGGCGCGCAGGCTCTTCGCCACGTTCGTCATCGCCTGGAAATCGGTGCAGCCTTCCCGGTGCAGCCAGCGCATGACCTGGCGCGCACGGAAGGGCTTCTCGCCCTGGGCGGCGAACCATTCGACGAGGGCATCCACGTCGTAGTCGAGCAGATTGACCGGCTTGGTATTCATGGCTTCAGAAACGGCAACCGGCCTTCCCGCGGATGCGGGCGGCCGGCCACCTTGGCGTGTTGCCTCGCGCCCGGATCAGCGCGAATAGACGTTCATGCCCGGGAAGAAGAAGGCCACTTCCACGGCGGCCGTCTCGGGCGCATCGGACCCATGGACGGCATTGGCGTCGATGGACTCGGCGAAATCCGCGCGGATCGTGCCCGGGGCGGCTTCCTTCGGGTTGGTGGCCCCCATCAGCTCGCGGTTCTTGGCAATCGCGTTCTCACCCTCGAGCACCTGGATCATGACCGGGCCGGAGGTCATGAACTCGACCAGGTCCTTGAAGAAGGGGCGCTCCTTGTGCACGGCGTAGAACTGGCCGGCTTCCTGGGCAGACAGGTGGGCCATCTTGGCGGCGATGATCTTCAGGCCGCCTTCTTCGAAGCGCTGGTAGATCTGGCCGATGACGTTCTTGGCAACGGCGTCGGGCTTGATGATGGAGAGAGTGCGTTGGATTGCCATGAAAGAAAACTCCGGATGAAAAAAAGCTGCCACGCAGCGTAACGCGCCATTTTAGCAGCAAAGATGTGCCGCCATGCCGGCTCGCGCAAATCGATGCCCGCCGGGCCGCTCAGCGGGCGTCCGGGTCGAAGCCCGTCACCTCGTAAACCGCCTTGAGAAGATCCCGCCCGATGCGCGCAGCCATGGCCCGGTGGACAGGCAGCAGGGCCTGCCGGAAGGCCGCCCGCTCGGCGGCCGTCAGTTCATACACCGTCGTGTTGCCTGCCGCCCGCACCCGCTCGATGGCACGCGCGTTCTCTTCGGCCGCAATGCTGTTGGCGTAGCGGGTGGCGTCCGACATGGCGCGCTCGAGGCTCGCGCGGATATCGCCCGGCAGGGACTCCCAGAAACGCAGGTTGGTCAGCACCGCGTAGCCGAGATAACCATGGCGCGAGATCGTCACGTGGGACTGGACCTCGTCCATGTGCTGCGTGTAGAGGTTGGAGTGCGGGTTCTCGGTGCCGTCCACCACGCCCGCCTTGAGGGCCTGGTAGACCTCCGAGAAACCCATCACTTCGGGCTGCGCGCCCAGCACCCGCATCTGCTCATAGAGGGTCTGCGAGGACTGGATGCGCATCCTCAGCCCCTTCAGGTCGCTCGGCTGACGGATCGGCCGGTTGGCGGAGAAGGACTTGAACCCGTTGTCCCAGAAGGCGAGCCCCTTGATCCCGCGCGACTCGAGGGACTCGAGCAGCGCCTCGCCCACCGGCCCGTTGGTCACCCGGTGCAGTTCGGCCTCGCTGTCGAACAGGAAGGGCAGGTCGAAGACTTCGAAGCTGCGGATGCCCAGCGGACTGAACTTGGCCAGCGAGGGTGCGATCATCTGCACCGCGCCCAGCTGCAGCGCCTCGAACTCTTCCTTGTCCTTGTAGAGCGAGCTGTCGGGATAGACCTCGACCCGCACCGCACCGCCCGTATATTTCTCCGCCAGTTCCTTGAAGCGCTGCGCGGCCTTGCCCTTCGGCGTACCGGTGGCAACGACGTGACTGAACTTCAGGACGATCGGCTCCGCCGCGCTCGCCAGGGCGGCGGCCAGCGCGAGGCCGAGGGCGGCAATCAGCTGTTTCATGCGGGCTTCCATCTGTCTCCGCTGCCATCATACGCAATGGCCGCGCCCGGCTCGAACCCGAAGGCGACGCCGCCGTCGGCGGCGTGCGCAGGACGCACCGTGCGGCGACTCGCCCTAGAATCGATGGTATCCGCCGAGCCATCTTCGCCGAGGAGCCCATGAACACCGCCCTGCCCCGCCCGACGCCCGCCGGCTCGACGCCATGACACCCGCCGCAACGGTCGGCCTGCCCCAGCCGGCAGCCTGGCGCTGGCGCCTGCCCTACCTCCTTCTCGCCCTGTTCGTCGGCGCCATGCTGTCGCTGGTGTGGCTGGTGCGCGCCAACGACCTGGAAGAGCAGCGGGCCACCCTGATCAGCGACGTGTTGTGGATCGAGCAGAACCTGCGCTTCCAGCTCGAGAAGAACGCCGACCTGCTGGCCGAACTCGGACCCGAACTGCTCGGCGCCGACGGCATCAGCTACACGGCGGCCGCCCGCGCCACTCGGCTGATCCAGCCCGGCAACCCGGTCGTCCAGGTCATCTGGATGCGGTCCGACGGCCGCATCGGCGGCGCCATGCCGCGCCTCGATGTGATGCCGTCCGGCGGAGCCCTGGCGGTCGAACTGCCCTCGCAGGGGATGTTCCGCCTCGCCGCGGCGAGCGGCCGCGCGGTGTTCGGTCCGGTGTTCGAGGCCATCGACCAGGACGTGCGCTTCGCGCTCTACGTGCCCTACTACGAGGGCAGCGAGTTCGCTGGCGTCGTCGTCGGAATCCACTCCCTGCGCGACCTCGTGACGCGCGAGGTGCCGTGGTGGTTCTCCGAACGCTACGAGCTGTCGGTCTTCGACCAGACCGGGCGCGAGATTGTCTCGAAGTCGAAAGTGGACGCACAGTCCACGAGCCTCGAGTACACGATCCCGCTGGACCCGCCGGGTCGCGGTGTCACCCTCCAGGTGAAGCCCTATCGGGCCGAGGTGAGGTGGGTCGCCGTCCTGCTGGGCGGCGCCATCGCGCTGCTCGCCGCGGGCGTGATCTGGAGCGTCTGGCAGCTGCGCCGGCACATGGTCCGGCGACAGGAGGCGGAGCTGGCGCTGCGCGAAGAATACGCATTCCGACGTGCGATGGAGGACTCCCTGCTGACCGGGCTGCGGGCGCGTGATCTCGAAGGCCGGATGATCTATGTCAATCCGGCCTTCTGCCGGATGGTCGGCTACAGCGCCGAGGAGCTGGTCGGGCGCAAGCCCCCGATGCCCTACTGGGATCCGGAGGACATGTCGCGGACCCAGGAGCTGCACGAATACATCCTGGCGCGCGGCACCACCGGGGACGGCGTCGAGGTTCGCCTCAAGCGCCGCACGGGCGACCGCCTCGATGCGCTGATCTTCGAGGCCCCGCTGATCGACGCGCAGGGGCGCCAGACCGGCTGGATGGGCTCGGTGCTCGACATCACCGAGCAGAAGCGGGCCCAGAAGATGGCCCGCCAGCAGGAGGAACGGCTCCAGGCGACCTCGCGGCTGATCACAATGGGCGAGATGGCCTCGACGCTGGCGCACGAACTCAACCAGCCCCTGGCTGCCATCGCCAGCTATTCGACCGGCTGCCTGAACCGCCTCGAGCAAGGCTCGATGGACCGGGACGAGATGACCAGCGTCATCACCAAGCTGGGCAAGCAGGCGCAGCGCGCCGGACAGATCATTCGCCGCGTGCACGACTTCGTCCGGCGCAGCGAACCCAAGCGCGAACCGCTCGATCTCAACGCGATCGTGCGCGAGGCCATCGGACTGGTCGAGCCCGACGCCCGCAAGCGGGCGGTGGACATCGAGGTCACGTTGACGGACCCGCTGCCACCGACCCTCGCCGATCCGGTCATGGTCGAACAGGTTGCGATCAACCTGATCCGCAACGGCATGGACGCGATGAAGGACGTACCGCCCTCGCTGCGCCAGCTCCACATCGGCACCCACCGGGAGGGCAGCGACGTGGGCATCCGGGTCACCGACCGGGGCAGCGGCATCCCGCCCGACGTGGCGCGCAAGCTGTTCGAGCCCTTCTTCACCACGAAGAGCGAAGGCATGGGCATGGGACTCAACATCTGCCGCTCCATCGCCGAGTTGCACCGCGGCCGGCTGGCGTTCGAGGACCACCCCGAAGGTGGTACGATCTTCACGTTCTGGTTGCCGGCAAGCTCCGCATGAGCCAATCACCGCTCGCCCACATCGTCGACGACGACGAAGCAATCCGCGATGCCCTCGAATGGCTGTTTCAGACCCGCGGCGTCGCCTGCCGCGCCTGGGCTTCCGCCGAGGACTTCCTCGCCGCGTGGGCGCCCGACTGGCGCGGCTGCATCGTGCTCGACATCCGCATGAACGGCATGAACGGGCTGGCCTGCTTCGACGCCCTGCGCGAGCGCGCATGCACCCTGCCCGTGATCTTCCTGACCGGCCATGGCGATGTCCCGATGGCCGTGTCGGCACTGAAGAACGGCGCCTACGACTTCGTCGAGAAACCCTTCAACGACAACGACCTGGTCGACCTGGTCGTCAAGGCCCTGGAACTGGACGCGCGCAACCAGGCCGAGATCGCCACCCGCGACACCGTCGCCCAGCGCCTCTCCAAGCTGACCGGCCGCGAGAAGGAGGTCATGGAGCTGATCCTCGCCGGCAAGTTCAACAAGGTCATCGCCGACGAGCTCAACATCTCGATGCGAACCGTCGAGGTCCATCGCGCCCGCGTCTTCGACAAGATGGGGGTGCGATCCGCCGTCGAGCTGGCCCAGGCCCTGGCGGCCAGCGGCCTCAGGGGACCGCAGGAAGGCGGCTGAGCACGCCGGGCGGAACCCGCCACGCGGGCGCCACGGCAGGCTCGCCCGCTGCCGCGGCATAGCGCTCGTCGACCCCCAGTTCCGCCACCCAAGCCAGCCGCTCGCCGACGTACAGCGCGGGCAGCGTGTCCCGCAGCCACGGCGGGATGCCTGCCGCCTGCGCCAGGATCTTGAGCGAGCGCCCCATGCCCCCCATCCGCAGGCGCCCCCCTGTCGGCCGGGGCCCGACCGACAGGGGCCCGTCGATCCGCGCGACGGCGATGCCGCCGTCCGTTGACAGGTCGAGGGTCAGACGGCCGCCCCCCCAGTCGAGCCCCGTGCCCGCCTCGCAGGACCGCCGCGGCGGACAGGGCGGCAGCATCGGCTGCACCCAGCACCAGCCCCGGTAATGGCACAGGTCGGACGCCCCGAGCGATGCCCGCAGCGGGTGCTCCCTGCCGACCGACATCAGCTGGCGCAGCGCTTCGTCGAGGCGCGCCTCCTCCGGTGCGGGCAGCCCGAGCCGGCCTGCCCACCAGCGGACAAGGTTGCGTCGCCGAGCCGCATCGAGGACCGCCAGCGCCGGCACGCGCACGCGCTCCGCACCGCCCAGCATTCGCCAGTCGGCCTCGGCCAGCTGCGCCAGCAGGGCCTCGCTTTCGCGAAAGCGCGCTGCCGCCGCGCCCAGCTGGGCGACCGCGGCCGGAAAACGCGACTCGATGACCGGCAGGACCTCGTGGCGCAGATAGTTGCGGCTGTGGGCCCGCGAGGCATTGCTCTCGTCCTCGATCCAGTCCAGTCCCGTCGCATGCGCCCACGCCAGTATCTCCGGGCGCCGGTAGGGAAGGAGTGGCCGCATCAGGCACAGGCCGTCGGCGCGCCGTTCGAGGGGGCGCATGCCGCCGGCACCGCGCACCCCCGCGCCGCGCAGCAGCCTGAGCATCAGCGTCTCGGCCTGGTCGTCGGCGTGGTGGCCGAGCACGATCCAGTCGGCCGGCTGGCGGGCCAGCGCTGCGAGACGGGCATCCCTCGCCGCCGCCTCCAGGCCGTGACCACGGGGGGCGACCACCACACGCTCGACCGCCAGCGGCACGTCCAGGGCGGCACAGACGCGACGGCAGAACGCCGCCCAGTCGTCGGCATGCGGGCTCAGGTCGTGATGGACATGACAGGCGGAGAGCGCAAGGGCGGCCGGTTCGCGGAGCGCCCACAACGCCCGCAGCAGCGCGACCGAGTCGACGCCGCCGGACAGCCCGACGCAGAGTCGCAGCGGGCCGAAACGATGAGCCTTCAGAAAGGCCGCGATCGCGGCCGGGAGATCAACGGGACGCAGCTTCCTTGAACTTGCCATAGCCCATCAGCCGCTCGTAGCGCTTCTCGAGCAACTCACTGACCGGCAGGCCGGCGAGTTGCCGCAGCGCGTCGGCCATCGCACGACGCAGGGTCTGCGCCATGGCCCGGTGGTCCCGGTGAGCCCCGCCGACCGGCTCGTTGATAACCTTGTCGATCATGCCCAGCGACTTGAGCCGGGGGGCCGTGATGCCCATTGTCTCGGCCGCCTCCGACGCCTTCTCGGCGCTCTTCCAGAGAATCGAGGCACAGCCCTCGGGCGAGATCACCGAGTAGGTGGAGTACTGCAGCATCTGGACCTGGTCGCCGACGGCGATGGCCAGGGCGCCGCCCGAGCCGCCTTCGCCGATGATCGTGCAGATCAGGGGCACCTTCAGTTCGGCCATCACGTAGAGGTTGCGCCCGATGGCTTCCGACTGGCCGCGCTCCTCGGCGCCAATGCCCGGATAGGCGCCCGGCGTGTCGACGAACGTGAAGACCGGAACGCCGAACTTCTCGGCCAGCCGCATCAGGCGCAGGGCCTTGCGATAGCCCTCGGGCCGCGGCATGCCGAAGTTGCGGAAGATCTTTTCCTTCGTGTCGCGACCCTTCTGGTGGCCGATGACCACGCAGGACTGGCCGTTGAAGCGCGCGAGGCCGCCAATGATGGCCTTGTCGTCCGCAAAGGACCGGTCGCCATGAAGCTCTTCGAAATCCGTGAAGATGTGCTGCACGTAGTCGCGGGTGTATGGCCGCTGCGGGTGACGGGCGACCTGCGCGATCTGCCACGGCGTGAGCTTCCCGTAGATCTCCTTGGTCAGCGACTGGCTCTTCTTCTCGAGCCGTGAGATTTCTTCGGAGATGTCGACCGCAGAGTCGTCCTGGACAAAGCGAAGTTCTTCGATCTTGGCCTCAAGTTCGGCGATCGGCTGCTCAAAATCGAGGAAAACGTTTTTCATCGAGGACACGTCCGGATACAAAGGGTGTCATTCTACACCGTGCCGCCAGAGCTCATCGTCCACTTGGCGGCCAGTCTATAATCGCGGCTTCGAGAACCTGACGGCCTGCCATCTTGACTACTGCCCTCTTCGAATCGTCCATCAGCAGCCTGCCCCTGGTCGCCCGGGGCAAGGTGCGCGACATCTACGCGGTCGACGACGAGCGACTGCTCATTGTCACCTCCGACCGCCTGTCGGCCTTCGATGTGGTCCTGCCCGACCCGATCCCCGGCAAGGGCGCGGTCCTGACGGCGCTGGCCCTGTTCTGGTTCGACCGGCTCGGTCACGTCATCCCCAACCAGCTGACCGGCGTGGCACCTGAAGAGGTGGTGCGGGCGGAGGAGCGCGACCAGGTACGCGGCCGGGCGCTGGTGGTAAAGCGGCTGCAACCGCTGCCCATCGAGGCGGTGGTGCGTGGTTACGTGATTGGTTCCGGCTGGAAGGACTACCAGCAGACCGGCGCCATCTGCGGCGTGCCGCTGCCGGCGGGCCTGCAGCAGGCCGCCCGGCTCGCGACGCCGATCTTCACGCCGGCGACCAAGGCCGCCGTGGGCGATCACGACGAGAACGTCAGCTTCGAGATCGCCAGCGCGCGTTGCGCCGAAGCCCTGTCCAATGGCGCCGCGCTGGCCGGCCAGGCGCGGGACGCCGCCATCCGCCTGTATGTCGAGGCCGCCGAATACGCCGCCAGCCGCGGCATCATCATTGCCGACACCAAGTTCGAATTCGGCGTCGATGCGGCCGGCACTTTGCACCTGATCGACGAGGCACTGACACCGGACTCCTCCCGCTTCTGGCCCGCCGACAGCTACCGGGAGGGCATCAGCCCGCCGTCCTTCGACAAGCAGTACGTGCGCGACTACCTGGAAACGCTCGACTGGAACAAGAAGGCCCCCGGCCCGACGCTGCCGAAGGACGTGATCGATGCGACCGCGGCGAAGTACGCCGAGGCCTACACCCGCCTGACCGGCCTGACGCTCGCCTGAAGGCGAGGCTCAGGCCTGCAGGGCCGCCAGCGCGTCGAGGCGACGGACAGCGGCCCGGTCGAGCATGGCGGCCAGTTCCTCGTGGCCGATGCGGCCAAAAGCCTCATCCATCAAGGCCTCGCGCGAGACGCCGCCCTGTTCCATGAATGGATCCGCCGTCTCCGCACTGACCGTCGCGATGTACAGCACATCGGCCAGGCTGCGCGGCGGCCACCCCTCGAAGTACAGATCGGCATCCTCGACCGCGTTGGCGATGCTCTCCGGCGTCCCGAGGGAGAGCAGCACCTCGCGCGAGATGCGCGGATTCCAGTAGCGGATCAGGTGGGCCAGTTCACCGTCCTCGGCCACCAGCTCAGGGAAATCATGGGCCCGGGCGATCAGGTAGAAGCTGCCGATCTTGTGCACCAGTCCGGCGTAAAGCGCCTGCTCGGCGGACACCTCCGGGACCTCGGCGGCCAGGGCCCAGGAGAGCGCCGCCACTTCGATCGTGTGTCGCCAGAGCTGATCGGCCAACTGGCGGGTCGTCCGACTGCCCATCTGCGAGATCTGGCGCGCGACCAGGGCCAGCGCCATCGGCCGGATCGCCGCCACGCCCACCTGCATCACCGCCGTGCGGACGTCCGCCGCGGGCTTGCCGCCCCGTCGATACATCGATGAATTGGCCAACCGGACCACGTGTGCCGCCAGCAGGGGTTCGACCGAGATGATCCGCGCCAGCTCTTCGGCCCCGGTGTCCGGCGCATCGAGCGCCCGGCGGATCCGGAGCCCCAGCTCCATGCAGGTCGGAAAGTTGAGCTCTCCGCTTGCCAGTTCCGACTCCATCAGGCGATAGAATCGGTATCCCCTTTCGCTGATCGCCTCTTCGGTCATCACCGCTCCTTGAATTCCGGCCGCTTCGCCGCCATCTGTTTCTCGCTCCAGGAAGCTTTTTCGGCACAATGGCGTCCAACTTGCGCCCTTTTCTCGACGGACCAGCAATGACCAATCCCCTGCTCGACTTCTCCGCCCTCCCTCGTTTCGACCGGATCCGCCCGGCGCACGTCCGCCCGGCGATCGAAGAAGTCCTCTCGGAACTGCGCCGTCTGGTGGCCGACCTCCAGGTCCTGCAGGACCCCGGCTGGGACAATTTCGTGGCGCCGCTGGAGGCCGCCGGCGAATCGCTCGATCGCGCGTGGGGCGTGGTGGCCCACATGCACGGCGTGATGGATCTGCCCGAGTGGCGCGACGCCTACAACGAGATGCTGCCGGAAGTGACCCGTTTCTACGCCGAACTGGGCCAGAACCTGGCGCTCTTCGGCCAATACCGAAAGATCTTCGAGGGCCCGGAGTTCGCGGGCCTGACGCCGGCTCGCCAGCGGATCATCGAGAACGCGGTGCGGGACTTCCGTCTGTCGGGAGCCGAATTGCCCGACGACCAGAAGCCCCGCTTCCAGGAGATCCAGGAGCGGCTCTCCGCGCTCGGCGCCCGCTTTTCGGAGAACCTGCTCGACGCAACCAACGCGCACGCCGAGTGGATCGACGCGGAAGCCCAGCTCGAGGGGATCCCCGAGGACGTCGTGGCCGCGGCGCGCGCGGCGGCCGAAAAGGAAGGCCGCGAGGGCTGGAAATTCACGCTGCACATGCCGTCCTACCTGCCGGTGATGCAGTACGCCGAAGACCGCGGCCTGCGTGAGCGTATGTACCGGGCCTACGGGACCCGCGCATCCGAGTTCGGCAAGGCCGAATGGGACAACAGCGACAACATCCGCGAGATCCTGCGACTGCGGGCGGAAGAGGCCCACATGCTCGGCTACGACAGCTTCGCGGCGGTTTCGCTGGTGCCCAAGATGGCCGAATCGCCGGCACAGGTCCTTGCCTTCCTGCACGACATGGCCCGGCGGGCCAAGCCTTTCGCCCAGCGGGACCTCGACGAACTGCGCGCGTTTGCGGCCGCGGAACTGGGCCTCGACGACCTCCAGCCGTGGGACGCGGCCTGGGCATCGGAGAAGCTCAAGCACGCCCGCTACAGCTTCTCGGACGAGCTCGTGCGCCAGTACCTGCCCGAAGACAAGGTGCTGCACGGCCTGTTCCGCGTCATCGAGCGCCTGTACGGCGTCACCATCGTGGCTGCCGAGGCCGCCACCTGGCACGACGACGTGCGCTTTTTCAGCATCCTGCGCGACGGCACGCTGGTCGGCCAGTTCTACCTCGATCTCTACGCCCGCGAGACCAAGCGCGGCGGCGCCTGGATGGGCGAGTTGCTCAACCGTCGCCGCAAGGCCGACGCTCTGCAGGCACCGGTGGCCTACCTGGTGTGCAATTTCTCGGCGCCCGTCGGCGGCCAGCCGGCCCGCTTCACGCACGACGAGGTCATCACCCTGTTCCACGAGTGCGGTCACGGGCTCCATCATCTGCTGACCAAGGTCGAGGAACCCGCCGTTTCCGGCATTCACGGTGTCGAATGGGATGCCGTCGAATTGCCCAGCCAGTTCATGGAGAATTTCTGCTGGGAGTGGGATGTCCTGACCGACATGAGCAGCCACTCGAAATCCGGCGAGCCGCTGCCGCGCGACCTGTTTGACCGGATGATCGCGGCCAAGAACTTCCAGAGCGGGATGCAGACGGTGCGACAGCTCGAGTTCGCCCTGTTCGACCTCATGCTGCATGGCGACCCGGAGGGCAAGACCGACGCCATGAGCCTGGTGCGTCAGGTTCGCGACGAAGTCGCGGTGATCCACCCGCCAGAGTGGCATCGCTTCCCGCACAGCTTCAGCCACATTTTCGCGGGCGGCTACGCGGCGGGCTACTACAGCTACAAGTGGGCCGAAGTCCTCTCGGCCGATGCCTTTGCCGCCTTCGAGGAAGCCGCCGAGGCGTCCGGCACCGTCCTTGACAGGGCAACCGGGGAGCGCTTCTGGAACGAGATTCTGGCGGTGGGCGGCAGCCGGCCGGCCATCGAGTCGTTCCGCGCGTTCCGCGGCCGCGACCCCCTGCCCGACGCATTGCTACGGCATAGTGGCATGCAGGAAGCCGAGGCCGCCTGATCCGCCGGACGCGGAGCGGCCGGACCGCGAGGAGAATCCCATGCGCCACCTGTTCCTGACCGCCCTGCTGATCGGTTCCAGCGCCTTTGCGCAGACCTACGTCTGGACCGACGAAAACGGCCGCAAGCACTACTCCGACCAGCCCCCCCCGGTCCAGATCCCGTCCGAGCAGAAGCGCTTCTCGGCCAACGGTGACACCCAGGCGGTGCCGTACCGCGTGCGCGAGGCCGCGCGCCGCCATCCGGTGACCCTCTACACCGGCGAGAGCTGCCCATTGTGTGCCGATGCCCGCAAGCTGCTCAGCACGCGCCGGATTCCGTTCGCCGAGAAGAAGGTGGAAACCAAGGAGGAACTCGACGCCCTGACCCGCGAGTTCGACGGCAATGGTATCGTCCCGTCGATCCAGGTCGGCAGGAAGAGATTTGCCGGTTACGTCGAAGGCACCTGGCAGTCGATGCTGGACGACGCCGGCTTCCCGCGCGACCTGCGCGGTCTTGACTGAGCGCAGAGCCGCCCGTCAGCCGCCCCGGGCGACCAGCTGCGCAACCAGGGCGACCAGCTCGCGGTGATCGAAGGGCTTTGCCAGCGTCGCGTCGGCGCCCAGCCGTGAGGCCATCCTGAGGTATTGCTCGCCGGATACCCGGCCGCCCCCCGAGATCGCCACGATCGGCAGGGTCTGCCCTTCCGCGCGCACTTCGCGGATCAGGCCGATGCCCTCCTGGTCCGGCATGACCAGGTCGGTGACCAGTACGTCGACCGACTCTGACCGGACGCGCCCCGGAACGCCCTCGCCCGACGCGGCCTCGAGCACCTCATGGCCCGCACGTCGCAAGGCCTTGGCCAGGGCGTAGCGCACCAGTTCGTCATCGTCCACCAGAAGCACACGTGCCATCGTTACTCCCCGTCGTCCGGCTGCACGGCCGGCCTGTTGGCCTCGAGCGGCAAGTAGATGTTGAACTCCGCCCCCTCTCCGGGCGCGGAATGAAGATCGAGATAACCACCGGCCCGCGTCACCAGGCCATACACCTCGGAGAGGCCCAGGCCGGTACCGTGGCCGACGGCCTTGGTGGTGAAGAACGGCTCGAAGACCCGCTCCTGAAGTTCGGGCGCGATCCCCGGCCCGGTATCGGCAACGGTGACGCGAGCCCAGGTGCCCGGGCCCGCGTCATCACAAGCGATCCGGATTGACCCGGACCGCCCGTCGAAGGCGGCAACGGCATTGGCGACCAGATTCAGCACGATCACCTCCACATCGATCGCGGCCAGCGACACCCGGCGCGCCATGTCGTCGATTCGCAGATCGAGGCGGATGGTGCTCGGTACCGCGGTAGCAGCCAGGTCGACCGCTGAACGCAGGGCCTCGGCGAGGTAGCAGCCGTCGCTCACGCCGTGGTCCTGGTGGGAGAAGTTGAGCACCCGTCGCAGGATCTGGCAGGCGCCGTCCGCCGCCTGACGGATACGCAGCAGATCGCGTGCCTCCTCGGACTTCGCGGGCAGGTCCTCGTGCACCAGGTCGGCCAGCGTCATGATCGGCTGCAGATGGTTGTTGATCGAGTGCGAGACGCCGCCCAGCAAGGCCCCCATCGACCGCAGCTTGCGACTCTCGGCCAGGCGTCGCTCGGCCATCATGCGCTGCGCGGTCTGCTCCGACACACGGCGTGCGAGCAGGTAGGTCATGAGCAGCGCACTGAGGGCAAGTGCGACGAAGACAGCCACCAGTGCCAGAATCATCTCATCCAGCTCCCACGCCTCGTGGGCCCGGCTGAACGCGTAGAAGCGGTCGAAGACATCGATCTCGACCATCAGGACGGTCAAGCCGACCGAAAGCAACACGAACAGGCTGCCGATGCGCAGCAACGCGTCGCGTCCGACGGCCTGCCACAGCGATGGACTGTCGGTCGGCGCCGCTGGGGAACGCCTGGGATCGGACGCCCTCATCGCCGGGCCACCACCCGGACCTGGGTCTCGAAATGTTCACGGTAGCCCAGCGCGGCATACAGGCCTCGGGCTCCTGCGTTGTCACGCGTCACGTGCAGGAAGGAAGTCTCGCCGCGGGCATGCTGACGCATCAGCAGGTGAGATATCAGCCGGCGGGCGTGGCCCCTGCCACGATGGCCCTCGTCGGTGCAGACGCCGCTGATCTCGCGGAAGCAACCGGCACGCATGCGCTCGCCGGCCATGGCGACCAGTTGCCCGCCCTCGAAGACACCGACGTAGTCGCCCAGCTCGATCGTGCGCGGCCCGAAAGGTCCGGGACGGGTCCGTTCTGCGAGGGCCATCGCCTGCGGCACATGCACCGACGTGAGCCGCGCGACCACGCCGTCCTCGGCCGGCGTGAGCGGTCGATCGCAGACCATCAGGATGAGCCTGCCCTCGGCTTCGATGTGCCAGCCCGGATCTGGCACCCCCTGCCAGTGCATGCAGTAGAACGCCTCGCCCGGCGCGCAATCCGGCGCGATCACCGCAAAATCCGGACGAGCGGGATCGGCGAAACCGAGGATCGGGGAGAAGCCCCGCGCGAATCGACGCGCCGCCCCCTGTCCTGTCGCGACATCGGCCTGCGCACCGGTCAACGCGTGCCAGACGATGTTGTCGAGCAGCCCGGCGGGGCCTGTGACGCGTTCCGGCCAGACCGGGGTCGAGCCCACCTGCATGTGCGCCCAGTCAGTTTCGCCGCGGCACGGGCGCGAACTTCTCGGCGGCGTTCTCGAGTGCCGTCATCGAGCCACCGGTCGAAAGCCAGGCCTTGATCCAGGCGGGCATCCGCCCACGCCCACTCCAGCACAACGCGCGGTTCGACGGATGCATGTAGCGGACTGGTGCGGGTCCGCGCGGTCGCGCCTGCCCCGCGCGTCGCCCGCGCCGCGACAGCGTGGCCGCATCGGCTGACGCCAGCACCTCCTCGAGCGTCAAGCCTTCGGACGAGGCCATCGCGCGCATCGAGCCGAGCAGGCGACGGCGCAGCTGCCGGCACCGGATCTCCTGCGCCACCCGTTCGCCGAGCCGCCGCAGCTCGTGCACCGTCAAGTCCGGAAAATCGGACATCACTACTCCGAAAGTTAGATTCATCGCCTATGGTGCCATGAACCGTGACGAGCGTCAGCGCGGCATCTCCCCTGTTCGGCGGCCTCGCCGGGGACCCGGTATGCGGTCCATCGTGTCATGGCCGCCACGTCCGGCGACACGAATTGCCCCTGTCCTAGCACAGGAAAATGCACAGGCAATACAATGTTCGGGCCTCGCCAGGCCAGCAACGAGCCCAAGGACGCATGCACCTCGATCTCACACGACGACAGGCGCGCCAGCAGAACCCGCCGGACCCGACCGGGCGAATCGGGCCATGACGGGCCTGGACACCAACACCCTGCCCCCGGGATACCGGCTCCTGTGGTACGAGATCGAGTCCATCCTCGGCCAGGGAGGCTTCGGCATCACCTACCTGGCCAAGGACACCAACCTCGACCAGCAGGTGGCCATCAAGGAGTTCTTCCCGACCAGCTGCGCCACGCGGACGCAGGACGTCCAGGTGCGGGCCATGTCCAGGAAGACCGCCGAGACCTACGCGTGGGGGCTGACCCGTTTCCTGGCCGAGGCCCAGACCCTCGCCAAGTTCCGCCACCCCTGCATCGTCCAGGTGTTCAGCGTGTTCGAGGCGAATGGCACCGCTTACATGGTGATGGAATTCGTCCGCGGCGAGAGCCTGGCCGATCAACTCAAGTCCGGACGCGGCACCGAGGAATCCCAGCTGCTCCAGCTCAGCAGCCGTCTGCTCGATGGCCTGCAGCTGATCCACGACGCCGGATTCATCCACCGCGATATCAAGCCGGACAACATCTTCCTGCGCCATAGCGGCCAGCCTGTCCTGCTCGACTTCGGCTCGGCGCGCCTTGCCATCGGCACCCTGACGCAGACGCTGACGATGCTGGTCTCGCCGGGATTCGCTCCCTTCGAGCAGTACAGTTCCAGCCAGGCGGAGGGCGGACGTCAGGGCCCGTGGACCGATCTCTACTCCCTCGGAGCCACGCTGTACATGGCCATCAGCGGTCGCGGCCCGGCCGACTCGGTGGCGCGGGCAACGGCGACGCTATCGAATCACACTGATCCGATGCTGCCGGCGCTCGATGTCGGCAAGGGGCGTTACTCGGAGCGTTTCCTCGCGGCGATCGACTACGCCCTGGCCGTCCAGCCCCAGGACCGCCCGCAAAGCATTGCCCAGTGGCGCGCCGCCCTGTTCGGCGGCGCAGCCGAACCGGCGGCCATTGCGCCCGCCCGGGAAAGCACCTGGCAACCCGCTGCGGCCGACGCCCCGGAACGGGAGCCGGACACCACCGTGAAGCCCGCCCAGCCCCCTCCGGACGACTCGACCCGGACTGGCCGGGGGCGTGGCAAGCTCGCGGTCGCAGGCGGCATCGCCGTGGCCGCACTCGCTGCTGCGGCCTTCATCGTCCTGCGCAAGACTGAACCGATGCCGCCACCCGCCCGAGAACCGGCGCCATCGCCCGCCGAGGCGGCCCGCGCTGCGCCACCTCCGGTCGCCGCCGCGCCACCGACGGCCGAGCTGCCGAATTCGCAGGAGGCCCGGATCGTGGCCCTGCTCGCCGAGGCCGAGGCCGCCCTCACGGCCGGCCGTCTGAGCTTGCCCAATGGGCACAATGCACTGCACTACTTTCGCGAGGTGATCGCACTGGACGGCGACAACGCGACCGCCCGCGAAGGTGTCCGCCGCGTCCTGCTCGCGCACCTCGCCTTCACGCTTTCAGCCCTCAAGCAGAATGATCTTGTCGAGGCCCGGCAGCACCTCCACGACGCCGAATCCATCGATGGCGACGCCGCGGAGGTCGCCAGCGCGCGCAAGCAGCTCGAGACCGCCGAACTGGTCGCGCTGCAGGAACGCGCCGCCGAAGAGACCCGCCGCACGGCCATCGCCGAGGGTCTGGCCCAGGCGCGCTCGGCCCTGGCGGCCGGCCGCCTGAGCCCGCCCGAGCCGGACAGTGCACTGGGCGCCTTCCGCAGCGTCCTCACGCTCGATCCGCGCAATGTGGACGCGCTCAAGGGGATCGACGCGGTGGCCC
>JBNLCM010000057.1:0-3476 GCA_050303815.1 Rhodocyclaceae bacterium | reverse complement strand
ACCGAAGAGGCCGAGCTTCAGGCTTCGGGCCGCTCGATCCAGGATCTGCGCGCCGAGGCCGACGCGGCGGCCGAGTTCGAGATTGCCGAGCTCTTCGATGACATCGGCAGCGCAGCCTCGGACCAGGACGACGGCGGGCCGATCGACGCCCCCGGGCCGACCGAGGACTGATCGCTGCCACCATATCCATAGTTGCGGGCGTCCCTCTGGGGGCGCCCGCTTCACGTTAAGTGATCTTTCGCACACCCGAATCGCCGGCGATTATGCTATGCATCGGCGTCTGGGAGTGTGTGTGGATTCACTGGTGAACCTGTCATGTTGCGTCATTTCGAACATATTCTGAGGCGTTTCGCTGATCTCGCGGTCATCGCGGCGCTGCTCAGCTTCTTCCTTCTTGCCTGGCAGATCCTGCTTCCGCTGATGGCCTGAGACAGGGGCGCCGGCCGGATCGTCGGCGCCCGTCTTTTGACCTCCAGCGCTCACCTGCCTGTGGACCGTTTTGGTGGCTTTTCCCCAATCATAACAGGCGGGGGATAGCTGCGTCCTGGTGTATAAGGCCCCCAAACACAGAAGCCAGGGGGCAGTCATGGCAGATGGATCGGGCGGCGTCGCAGCCGAGGCGACGCTTGGCCGGCCGCACAATATCGAGGCGGAACAGGCACTTCTCGGCGCACTCCTGCTGAACAACGACGTCTACGACCGAGTCGCGTCGATCATCGACGAGTCGCACTTCTACGACCCGGTGCACGGCCGCATCTACGATGTGGCCGCGCGCAAGATTCAGAAGAACATGCTGGCCTCGCCGGTCACCGTGAAGGCGTTCCTCGCCGACGATCCCGGCCTGGCCGAGCTGGGCGGGCCGGCCTATCTTGCCCGGCTCGCGGCATCCGCGGTGTCGATCTTCGACGTGCGCCACTATGCCCAGCTCATCCATGACATGTCGCTCAGGCGCAACCTGATCGCCGTCGGCGAGGAGATCGCGGCCCGCGCCGCCACCATGGACGTGGACCTCGCGCCGGCCGAGCAGATCGTCGAGGCCGAGCAGCAGCTCTATCGCCTTGGCGAGACCGGCCGCAGCGACACCGGCTTCCAGTCCTTCGTCAAGGCGGTGACCGACGCGGTGGACGTGGCCAATGCCGCCTACCAGCGCGACGGCGGCCTGGCCGGGCTCGCCACCGGTCTTGTCGATCTCGACCAGAAGCTCGGCGGCCTGCACCCGTCGGACCTGCTGATCATCGCCGGCCGCCCCTCCATGGGCAAGACCTCGCTGGCCACCAACATCGCCTTCCACATCGCCCGCAAGTACCGCAAGGGCACGCTTCCCGACGGCAGCGAGGGCGCGGTCGAGGGCGGCGTGGTGGGCTTCTTCTCGCTGGAGATGTCGGCCGAACAGCTCGCCGCCCGCGTCCTGTCCGAGGCGGCCGAGATCCCGTCCGAGCTGATCCGCCGCGGCGAGATGACCGAACAGGGCATGCGCCGCTTCTTCGAGGCGGCCAAGGAGATCGAGCAGTCCAAGCTCTACATCGACGACACCCCGGCGCTGCCCATCGCCCAGCTCGCGGCCCGGGCCCGGCGGCTGAAGCGCACCCACGGGCTCGACGTGCTGTTCGTCGACTACCTGCAGCTTGTCCGCCCCACCGGCGGGCGCAGCGACGGCAGGGTCCAGGAGATCGCCGAGATCACCCAGGGCCTGAAGGCGATCGCCAAGGAACTGGCAATCCCGGTGGTGGCGCTGTCGCAGCTCTCGCGGCAGGTGGAATCGCGCGAGGACAAGCGGCCGCAGCTCTCCGACCTGCGCGAGTCGGGCTCCATCGAGCAGGACGCCGACGTGGTGATGTTCGTCTTCCGTGAAGAGTACTACAAGCTTCGCGAAAAGCCGGGCGAGCACGATACCGAGGCGATGATGAAGTGGCAGGAGGAGATGGCCAAGATCGAGGGCAAGGCCGAGATCGTCATCGGCAAGCAGCGTCACGGGCCGATCGGCACCGTGGACGTCGCCTTCGACGGCCGCTTCACCCGCTTCTCGAATCTGGCCAAGCCCTACCAGGTGGGCAGCGGCGACGACTTCGATTGACCACTGCGATTCGGGGAAGGCTGGCAGCGGGGCCGGCCTTCACGACCACCCGGCGCGCGCCCCTACACGACCCCTACCCCAGCAGCAGCCGCTTGCGCGCCGCCGACACCCGGCCAACCTCCAGCCCGGTGAAGACATGCAGCGTGCCAAGGTCCCGGTCGATGACCGCATGATCCGACACCCAGCCACCCATGGCCAGGTACGACCGCAGCAACGGCGGCATCGCCTTCATCGCCGCCTTCAGGTCGGGCTTCTTCAACCTCAGCCGGCTGGCAAAGCGGAACACCGCCGGCGCCTTCACCTTGGGCAGCAACCGCCGCGGCGCCAGATGCCGCTCCTTCAGCAGCGCGAAGGCATCCGCATAGGCCGCTTCCTCGGTGCCCGAGAAGCTCGAGCAGCCGAACAGGAACCCGAATCCCTCGGCCTCCACGTACCGGGCCAGCGCGGTCCAGGCGACCCGCACCACCTCGCCGTCGCGCGCCTCGGGCGCCACGCAGAAGCGCCCCATCTCCAGAAGCCCCCCCTCCATCGAGGCCAGCGCGGCCAGGTCGTAGTACTGCGCCGAATAGCTGCGGCCGATCTCGCTGCCGCCCGACAACGGCAGCAGCCGGAAGCAGCACATCAGCCGCCCGCCCGCCACCTCTTCCACCAGCACGTGAATGCAGACATCGTCGAAGGCATCGCCATCCGGCACCTCCTCGCTGCCCCGGAAGGTGCGCGCCCGCAGCCGCTGCGCCGCGGTGATATCTTCGGGCGCATGGCTGAACCGCACCCTGTAGCGGCTGAAACCCGCCTGTCGGTCACGTGAAGATTGCAACATTGCGCTCCCCGCCCGCTCGCCTACATCTGCACTCATCTCAGACGCCCTTGTCATCCTCGTGACGCGTGGCCCCGCCCGGCTGCCATTGCCCAAGCCACCGGAGCCTGCGACATATGGATGGTGCGGGTCCTGACTGGCAAGTGCGGAGGGGCATCATGAGCGACAAGACCATGACCGAAAAGATCCGGAAGTCCGACGAGGAGTGGCGGGCGCAGCTCTCCGACCTCGCCTACAAGGTGACGCGCAAGGCCGGAACCGAGCGCGCCTTCACCAATGACGACTTCCCCAAGGCCCCCGGAACCTTCAACTGCGTCTGCTGTGGCCAGCCGCTGTTCCGTTCCGAGGCCAAGTTCGATTCCGGCACCGGCTGGCCCAGCTTCTATCAGCCGATGGGCACCGACGCGGTCGAGGAGCATGACGACCGGTCATGGTTCATGCGGCGCACCGAGGTGGTCTGCTCGCGTTGCGACGCTCATCTCGGCCACGTCTTCCCCGATGGGCCGCAGCCCACCGGCCTGCGCTACTGCATGAATGGCGTTGCGCTGGACTACCAGGCCGACGACGGCTGATCGCCGCTAGTTG
>JBNLCM010000056.1:0-3078 GCA_050303815.1 Rhodocyclaceae bacterium | reverse complement strand
GGTGTGGTTCCACACCTGGGCGGCGTTGTTGTAGACGCCGCCGGCAGGCGCCTTCTTGACGATGGCCTCAAGGTCGAGGCTCTCGTACTCGGTGCCCTTGATCAGGTTGTTGAGGTTGGTGACGTAGGCCTGATGGTGCTTGCTGTAGTGATAGTCGAAGGTTTCCTCGGAAATGTGCGGGGCAAGCGCAGTCTTGGCATACGGCAGGTCGGGCAGAACGTGTTCCACGTGGATGCTCCTCGGTCGGGTTGGAAGGAATGCTTGACTATTCTAGTCGGGATTGCGCGGGCCTGACAAATGGGGCGCGTCAGCCGTGGCCGCGGGGGCGGGATGGGCCGTGACCTCGGCCGCCAGGTTACCCTCTTGCAGCGTGATGCGAACCCCGCTGCCAACCGGCGCCTGTGCCGCGCGGCGGACGATCCGGCCGGCTTCGTCCCGCACGATGCTGTAGCCACGCGCCAGCACGCCGTGTGGGTCGAGATGGCCGAGGGCGGCGTCGATGGCCTCCAGCTGCTGGCGACGTTCGTGTAACAGGCGTGAGGCCGCGTTGTCGAGGCGCTGCTGCAGTTGGCGCAGTTCTTCTTCCGCGGTGTCGAGCCGGGGCCGGCGCGAAACCAGACGCCAGGCGAGCTGCTCGGAGCGAGCGCGGCCATTGCCGACGTGCAACGCCATCGCCCGTGCCGTGCGGTGGGCGAGGGTTTCGAGTCGCTCGCGCAATCGGGCGATCCGCTGCGCCGGGTGGATCAGCCGCAGCGCGGCGCGATCCAGCCGTTGAGCGGCCGCATTCAATCGACGTTCCAGGGCCGTCTGCAGGTCACTGTGCAGGCGATCGAGCCGGGCGCCCAGCTCTGCATAGCCCTGGGTTGCGAGTTCTGCGGCAGCGGTCGGCGTCGCGGCCCGGACGTCGGCGACAAGATCGCTGATCGATACGTCGCTCTCATGACCGACGCCGCTGACCACTGGCCGGCTCGCGTCCCGGATGCTGCGCGCCAGCGTCGCGTCGTTGAAGGCCCACAGGTCTTCCAGGCTGCCGCCACCTCGCACGAGCAGGATGACATCGACGGCATCGCAGTCAGCCCGCCGCGATGCCGCCTCGAGGGCCGCCGCGAGCTGTGCCGGTGCGCCGTCGCCCTGCACCGTGGCGGGATACAGGATCACGGGCACGCCGGGCGCTCGCCGCCGCAAGGTTGCCACCACGTCCTTCAGCGCGGCGGCCTGCGGCGAAGTGACGACACCGATCGCGCGCGGGTAACGGGGCAGGGGGCGCTTGCGCGACGGGTCGAACAGGCCCTCGGCCTGTAGCTGCTCGCGCAACCGGACGAAGGCCTCGAACAGCGAGCCGAGGCCTGCGCGCCGCACCCCCTCGACATTGAGCTGGAACTCGCCACGCGCCTCGTAGAGGGACGGCAGGGCGCGTACCTCGAGCTGCTGGCCGTGCTCGAGGCGGAAGGGCAGCAGCTGTGCCTTGCTGCGCCACAAGGTGCAGCGGACCTGCGCGCGGTCGTCCTTGAGCGTGAAGTAGAGGTGGCCCGATGCCGCCCGCACGAGGTTCGACACCTCCCCGATAATCCACAGCAAGGGGAGGCGCTGCTCCAGGGCCTGCCGGGCCATCCGGTTCAGTTCGGACACGGTCACCGGTGCGTTCGGATCCATCCTTGACGGTTCATCCATGGGGGGATCGCTCAGGGCACCGTGCGCGCACTCGGGTGCTGCCTGAGGCGCTGAAGTGCTTGTGGGATAATTCTCAAGGCTCTGAAAAATAAGAAAAAGAACGGAAGATGTCAGGCGCGGCGAACGGGCTGTCTGTGAAGGATAGCGCAGCGTGAGCCGGGCTGGGGCAGGGGGGGCGGGCGGCGGAGTCGGGATGCGCCGGGTTGCCCCATTTTCGACCAGACCGGGTAAATCCCTTGGATCGTGGCGACTTAGCGGTCGGCTGGCCGGTGAATCCACAGTCTTATCCACAGCATTTGTGGACACATCGCGGTGCATTGCGGCGGCGCAAGCTTGCAGAGTCGGATGCCACGCGGCTACATTGCATGGCTATCTCGACGCCGCAGGATTCCGTCCGTGTTCGCCATCATCGATGCCGCTGGCTGGCCCATCTGGCCGCTCCTGGCCGCCTCCCTCATTGCGCTGACGCTCATCATCGAGCGCTTCATCACCCTTCGTCGCTCGCGTGTCGTTCCGGCGGGACTGCTCGAGAAGGTCGTTGCCGAACTGAAGCAGCGCGGCCCGTCGACCGACATGGTCAACCGGATCGCGGCGCATTCGCCTCTCGGGCGCGTGCTGGCTGCGGGCGTCCGGAACATGCGCAGCTCGCGCGAGGTCATGAAGGAATCCATCGAGGAGGCGGGCCGCGCGGTGGCCCACGACCTCGAGCGCTTTCTTGTCACGCTGGGAACGATTGCATCGATCTCGCCCTTGATGGGGCTGTTCGGCACCATCATCGGCATGATCGAGATCTTCGGTTCCCAGGGGCCTACCGGCTCCAACCCCCAGCAGCTTGCCCAGGGCATCTCGATCGCCCTCTACAACACCGGTTTCGGCTTGATGATCGCCATTCCCAGCGTCATCTTCTGGCGCCACTTCCGCGGTCTCGTCAATGCCTTCGTGATCGACATGGAGCAGCAGGCGGTGAAGCTCGTTGAAGTGGTTCACGGCGAGCGTCGCAACTGAGTAGCGGCACCATGCGATTCCAGAGCAACCGTCGCCAGGAAGACCCGGAGATCAACCTGATCCCGATGATCGACATCCTGCTCGTGATCATCATCTTTCTGATGCTGACGACCACGTACTCCCGTGTTGCCGGCCTGGAGGTCAATCTGCCCAGCTCCAGCGCGGAGGCGACCGAGTCCGAGGTGGACGAGGTCAATGTCGCGGTGACGGCGACAGGGGAGGTTCTGGTCAACAAGCAGGTTGTCACCCGCCAGGACGTCGTGGGGATCTCGGCGGCGCTGGCGTCCGCCGCCGCTGGCAACGAGAAGGCGCTGATCGTCATCAGCGCCGACGCCAAGGCGAGCCACCAGAGCGTGGTCGACGTGATGCAGGCGGCCCAGCAGGCAGGCCTGTCGTCCATTT
>JBNLCM010000055.1:0-17461 GCA_050303815.1 Rhodocyclaceae bacterium | reverse complement strand
CAGTGGCCGCCCGACAGGGCGGCCTGGACCACGCAGGCGAGTTCCTGGGCACCGAAGGCACAGACGCCCCAGAGCCAGTTCTCGGGCAGGTGTTTCAGGAACACGCCGATATCGGCGGGCTGGCTCAGGCTGCCCGCATAGCGGCCCAGCACCAGCAGCACGCAAGGCTGGGCCTGGGGCAGCCAGCCCGCCTCCCACCAGCGCGCCAGCGCCTTGAGCTGGTCCGGGTTGTACACGATGTACTGCGGTACGGTGCCAGCCGCCGCCGCATCGCCCAGGAAATCACGTACCCGCGCGGTCTGCGCATCGTCTTCCGGGTCGATCAGCTCTTGCAGGTTGAAGGTGATCGTCTCCGGTGCGAGCGCCCGCTGGACCCGCATCATGTCGTCCGGGGTGAAGCGGCCGACGCGTTCGGTGGTGGGCTGTATCACGAGGTCGCACGCCTCACCGATCGCCTCGATGGTTTCGCGATAGCGTCCCACATCCAGGCTGTGGCCGCCGTCCGGCTCGCGCACATGCAGGTGGAGGATCGCTGCGCCAGCCCGCTCGCAGGCCATCGCATCTGCCACGATCTCGTCGATCGACAACGGGATGGCGTGATGATCACGCTTCTGGCGCCGCGCGCCATTGGGTGCCACCGTGATCATGACCGACCTGTTCATACGGGAATCCTGCCCTGTTCTCTCAGCCGCTCGACCGTGCCGTCGACGGCCTTGGCGAGGATTTCGACGACCCGGCCGATCTGCGCCTTCGTGATGACGAAGGGTGGCGCGATCAGGACGTGGTCGCCGCGGCGGCCATCGATGGTCCCCCCCATCGGGTAGATGATGAGCCCCTTACCAAAGGCGATCTCGCCGAGGATCCGGTGGAAGGCCAGCTCCGGCTCGAAAGGCGCCTTGGTCGCCCGGTCGGCAACGAACTCGACCCCCACGAACAGCCCGCGACCGCGGATATCGCCCACGTGGGGGTGGTCCGCCAGCGCCGCGCGCAGCCGCGCCAGGAGCTCGTCACCCATCTTCTGGCTGCGCTCGACCAGCTTGTGTGCCTTCAGGTAGCGGATCACGGCGACACCGGCCGCCGCGGCCAGCGGGTGGCCCATGTAAGTGTGGCCATGCTGGAAGACATTGCGCCGGCTGTGGAAGGTATCGGTGATGCGGTCGTGCACCAGCGTCGCGCCGATCGGCACGAAGCCCGCGGCCAGGCCCTTGGCCAGGCACATCATGTCGGGCACCACGCCAAAGTGCTTCATCGCGAACCAGCGACCGGTGCGGCCGAGACCCGTCATGACCTCGTCGGCGATCAACAGGACGTCATAGCGGTCGCAGATCTCTCGAATCCGCCGGAAGTAGTTCTCGTGCGGGTCGACCGCGCCTGCCGTGGCGCCGACCAGCGGCTCGGCAATGAAGGCCGAGACCTTCTCCGGCCCGACCTCGAGGATCGCCCGCTCGAGATCCTCGGCACACTCGAGGGCACAATGGTCGGGGTCCTTGCCGAAGGGGCAGCGATAGCAGAAACACGGCGCGACCCGGGGACGCTGGTAGAGCATCGGCTCGTACAGCGCACGTCGCCAGCGGTTGCCGCCGGCAGCCAGCGCACCGAGGGTGTTGCCGTGATAGCTCTGCTCCCGCCCGATCACCATCCACTTTTCCGGGCGCCCCATCTGGACCCAGTAGGCCCGCGCCATCTTGATGGCCGACTCGACCGCCTCGGAGCCACCGCTGACGAAGTAGGCGTGGTTCAGGCCACCGGGCGCCAGCTCCGACAACAACGACGCCAGTTCCTCCTGGGCCGTGTTGGTGAACTGGCTGGTGTGGGCGAACTCGACCACGTCGAGCTGGGCCTTGATGGCGTCGGCGACCTCCTTCACGCCGTGGCCGAGCGACGAGACCACCGCGCCGCCACAGGCGTCGAGGTACTTCTTGCCGCGCTCATCGATGAGGTAGGCGCCCTCGCCCTTCGCGACCACCGGGTAGTGGGCGAACGGGTTGCGATAGAAGACGTGGGTTTCCTCGTTCATGCCGCACTCCCTGCCAGGGGCCGCCCGCCCCGCTACTCGATGAGGGTGTCGAGGCCGGATTCGGCCATCTCTGCGGCCCGCAGCATGGCACGCGCCTTGTTCTGGGTCTCCTGCCATTCGGCGTCGGGGTCCGAGTCGGCAACGATGCCGGCCCCCGCCTGCACGTGGATCATGCCGTCCTTGATCACGGCCGTACGGATATTGATCGCCAGGTCCATGTCGCCATGGAAGCCGATGTAGCCGCTCGCGCCGGCATAGATCCCCCGCTTGGTGGGCTCGAGCTCATCGATGATCTCCATCGCCCGGACCTTCGGCGCCCCGGAAACCGTTCCCGCCGGGAAGGTCGCCCGCAGCACGGCCAGCGCGTTGAGATGGTCGCGCAGCCGCCCTTCCACGTTCGAGACAATATGCATCACGTGCGAGTAGCGCTCGATAATGAACTGGTCGGTCACCTTGACGCTGCCGACCTGGGCGACGCGACCGCAGTCGTTCCGGCCCAGATCGAGCAATTGCAGGTGCTCGGCGCGCTCCTTCTCGTCGGACAGCAGGTCTTCCTCGAGCGCCTGGTCCTCGGCCTGGTTGGCTCCGCGCTTGCGGGTTCCGGCGATCGGCCGCACGGTGACCACCTTGTCCTCGAGGCGGACCAGGATCTCGGGCGATGCGCCGACGACCTGGAAGTCCTCGAAGTTGAAGAAGAACATGTAGGGCGACGGGTTGAGCGAGCGGATCGCGCGGTACAGGGCCAGCGGGCTGGCGCCGAAGGGCTTGCTCATACGCTGGGACAGCACCACCTGCATCACGTCGCCTTCGACGATGTACTCCTTGGCCCGCCGCACGGCCGCCTTGAAATCCTCTTCGCCAAAACCGGAGACGGCCGGCTGCGGCTCGGTCGGCCGCTCCGCGGGCACCTCGACCGGCGAACGCAGCTGGGCCAGCAATTCGGCCAGCCGCCGCTTGGCCCGCTTGAAGGCGCCCGGCACCTCGGGCTCGGCATAGACGACCAGGGTGAGCTTGCCGGAGAGGTTGTCGACGATCGCGATCTCCTCCGACAGGAGCAGCAGGATGTCTGGCGTCCCGAGCTCGTCCACCTTCGCCCCGCCCGCCAGGCGCGGCTCGATGTAGCGCACCGTGTCGTAGCCGAAGCAGCCCACCAGGCCGCCGGCAAAACGCGGGAGATCGTCGCGGGGCGGCACCTTGATGCGCGCCATGAACTCGGCCACATAGTTCAACGGGTCGCCGTAGTCGCGCCGTTCCACCAGGCGGTTGCCGGTCAGCAGCAGCGCGGAGCGCTCGTAGACCTCGATGCGCGTCGAGGCGGCCAGGCCGATCATCGAGTAGCGCCCGAAGCGCTCCCCCCCCTGCACGGACTCCAGCAGGTAGCTGTATGGCCGGTTGGCGAGCTTCAGGTAGATCGACAGCGGCGTGTCGAAATCGGCATAGGTCTCGAGCGTGACGGGGATTCTGTTGTAGCCCTGCTCCGCCAGGCGCAGGAATTCGGATTCAAGCATGGGGACTCCACAATCGTCAGGAAAGGTACGGTTGCGGGCTTTGGCCGGCCCGCGGCGACGGGGTCAGCGGAGTTGCCATGACCACCAGTCGCACCCCTGCCAACCGCGGGTGCAGACCGCCGTATGCGTCTCCTGCCATGCCTTGTGGTTCATCCTTGCAGATCCTTCAGATTGACGCCGCCGAGTCGATCAGCGACAAAACTTCAGCCATTGAGGATAGCAGAGCGTCGCACGGGATGGTGTCCACCGCGCGGCCCTCGCTATAGCCGTATCGCACCAGCACGACGGGCATCCCCGCCCCCTGGGCGGCCTCCGCATCGTTGGCCGAATCGCCGACCATCAGCGCGGCATCGACGCCGACCCCCATCAGCGCGCAGGCGTGTCGCACCGTGGCCGGATCGGGCTTCTTCACAGCCAGCGTATCGCCCGAGACAACCGCGTCGAAGTAACCATCGAGGCCCATCCGCGCCAGCAGGGGCACGGTGAAGTCGCCCGCCTTGTTGGTCACGCAGGCCGTCCGGATTCCCCGCGCACGCAGGGCCTCGAGCGTCTCGACGACGCCCTCGTAGATCCGCGTACACTGGCCATTGACTTCGGCATAGTGGCGCTTGAACACCGTGACCGCGTGGGCGATCTCGTCCTCGGTCGCCGACGTGCCCTCGGTCATGCAGCGCCGCACCAGGTGGGGAATCCCCTTGCCGACAAAGCTGTGGATCTCCGCCAGCGGCCGGGTGTCGCGCCCCAGTTCGGAGAGGGTCCGGTTGGCGCCTTCCGCGAGATCGTGGATCGTATCGAGCAAGGTGCCGTCCAGATCGAACAGCACCGCCTTCACGGCGAAGCGCGGCTCAGACACTGCCCGCTCCCGCGCGCAGTGCGCTGATCACCGTGTCGTAGCGGTTCGGATCCTCGTCGCGGCCGGCACCGAAGACGGCCGAGCCAGCGACGAAGGTATCGGCCCCGGCGGCCGCGATCTCGGCGATATTGTCCACTTTCACGCCGCCATCGATCTCCAGCAGGATGCGCCGGCCCGATTCGCGCTCGTAGGCATCGATCTTCGCCTTGGCTTCGCGCAGCTTGGCCAGCGTGGCCGGGATGAATTTCTGTCCACCGAAGCCGGGGTTCACGCTCATCAGCAGGACGACGTCCAGCTTGTCCATGACGTGGTCCATCCAGGCGAGGGAGGTGGCCGGATTGAAGACCAGACCCGCCTGGCAGCCCTGCTCCCGGATCAGGCTGAGGCTGCGATCGACGTGCTCGGAAGCTTCCGGGTGGAAGGTGATGATGTTGGCGCCCGCCTTGGCGAAGTCCGGAATGATCCGGTCGACCGGCTTGACCATCAGGTGGACGTCGATGGGCGCCTCGGTATGGGGGCGGATCGCCTCGCAGACCAGGGGTCCGATGGTGAGGTTGGGCACGTAATGATTGTCCATCACGTCGAAGTGGATCCAGTCGGCGCCAGCGGCGATGACGTTGCGCACTTCCTCGCCGAGTCTGGCGAAGTCGGCCGACAGCAGGCTCGGCGCGATGCGGCAGTTGGCAGGCATGGATAGTGTCTCCGGAGGGGTTGGAAGCGCACGATTGTACTGAGCTTGGCGGCGGCGCCAAAGCCGGGCAGACAGCGCGCGACTTGCCCTGCGCCGCAGCATCCGCTTCAATCGAGGCATTGCCAACGGAGAACGGTCCATGCAGGCCAGGAAGCACTACGAGATCAGCGTCGAAGCCACGGCGCAATATCTTGAGGACGAATCGGCGCCCGATGAGGCGCGCTACGTCTTCGCGTACCACATCACCATCACCAATACCGGAAATGTCGGCGCCAAGCTGGTTAGCCGGCACTGGACCATCACCGATGCGGACGGTGACGTCCAGGAGGTGCGCGGCCTGGGCGTGGTCGGCGAACAGCCGGAGCTGGCGCCGGGCGAGCGCTTCGAGTACACCAGCGGCTGCGCGCTCTCGACGCCGGTCGGCACCATGCAGGGCAGCTACCAGATGCACGCGGAGGATGGCACACGCTTCGATGCGGTCATCCCGATGTTCACGCTATCCATTCCCCGCATTCTCCACTGAGCCCCTGCCATGGCCCTGCGCCATAGCTACACCCTGATCGCGCCGTTCTACGATCGGGTGCTGGAAGCCGCCACGCGCCACGCCCGCATCCGCAGCCTCGCCCGGCTGGCGGACGAACGCCCGATGCGGGTGCTGCTCGCTGGCGTCGGCACGGGGCTGGACCTGCCGCACCTGCCGGCCCAGCACGCCTATGTCGGGGTCGACTTGACCCGCGCCATGCTCGCCCGCAGCGTCGGACGCAGCCCGGGCGCCGCCTATTTCCCGGTCCAGGGCGATGCCATGGCACTGCCTCTGGCCGACGCCAGCGTGGATTGCGCGGTGCTGCACCTGATCCTGGCGGTCGTGCCGGAACCCGGGCGATGCCTGGCCGAGGCCCTGCGCGTGGTCCGGCCTGGCGGCGAACTGCTGGTGTTCGACAAGTTCCTCAGACGAGGCCGGCCTGCGCCCCTGCGGCGGCTCGTCAATCCGATTTCGCGACGGATCGCGACGCGCCTCGATGTGGTGCTTGAAGACCTGCTCGAGGGCAGCGGCTGCGAACTGCTCAGTGACGAGCCGGCGCTGGCCGCGGGCTGGTTTCGGCGACTTCGTCTGCGCCGGCCCTAGGTACTGGGTTGCATTGGGGCGGTCCCGGCTCAGGCCGCGGGCTTGCGCACCCGCCGCAGGCGCTTCAGCCGGGCCAGCGCATTCAGACGCCAGATGGCCAGCACGGCCAGGTAGCCCAGGATGGCGGACACCACGGCAAGGATCAGCAAGCCGGTTGCCAGCGGCGCCCCGATGCCCGTGATCCAGTCGAGCAGGCCACCGACGTTGTCGACGGCTACCTGGGCGTGCGCGGCCGAGGCGGCCTGCTGCGCGCTGCCTTCGATCGGCCCGGCCACCGGTTCGAGCACCGCCTTACCGATGCGGTGCGCCAGCACGTAGATGAACGGGAACGTGAAGGGGTTGGTCACCAGCGTGGCCAGGGCGGCCACTGGCGGATTGGCCCGCAGAAACAGGGCCGCGATGACCGCAAAGACGATCTGCGCGACCGGTATCAGAAAGCCGAAGAATAGCCCCAGCGCCACGCCGCGCGCCACAGCCTGCGCGTTGAGGCGCCAATTGCCGTGGCGCTCCAGCCAGCCGGCGATGGGGCGCAGCATGCGATTGCGGTGAAGCGACTCGCGCGATGGCAGGAAGCGGCGGAGGGTCTGGCGCATGGCGGTGTCGGATCGCCGCGGCGACCCGGCAAATCAGCTCCGGTAGTCGGCGTTGATCTTGACGTAGTCGTACGAAAAGTCGCAGGTCCACAGCGTGGCTGCGCTGGTTCCCCGCGCCAGGTCGACCCTGACGGTGATCTCGGCCTCGGCCATGATCGCCGCGCCATCCGCCTCCCGGTAGCTCTCTGCGCGGCCACCCGCCTCGGCCACCAGGACCTCCTTGCCAGCGGCGGCGAGCCAGACGCGCAGACGGGCGACATCGAGATCGGCAATGCCGGCGTAGCCGATCGCCGCGAGGATGCGGCCGAGGTTCGGGTCGGACGCGAAGAAGGCGGTCTTGACCAGAGGCGAATGGCCGATCGCGTAGCCCACCTTGCGGCACTCTTCGCGGCTGGCCCCCCCCTCTATCTGCAGGGTCATGAACTTGGTCGCCCCCTCGCCGTCCCGCACGATCGCCTGCGCCAGTTCGATCGACAGGCCGACGACCGCCTCGCGCAAGACCCGGTAGGCGTCGGTGCCCATGTCCGTGATCTCGGCGTGCTCGGCCTGCCCGCTGGCCATCAGGATGAAGCTGTCGTTGGTCGAGGTGTCACCATCGACGGTGATGCTGTTGAAGCTCAGGTCGGCCGCCTCGCGCACCAGGGCCTGCAGGACCTCCTGCGACACGCGGGCATCCGTGGCGACGAAGCCGAGCATCGTGGCCATGTTCGGCTTGATCATGCCGGCCCCCTTCGACATTCCCGTCAGCGTGACCTCGACGCCATCGACCGCAACGCGCCGAGACGCGGCCTTGGCAACGGTGTCGGTGGTCATGATGGCGTGACAGGCGTCGAACCAGCCCGCGGGCGCCAGCGAGGCGACCGCCTGGGGCAGACCCGCGGTCAACCGGTCCATTGGCAGGTGCTCGAGGATCACACCGGTCGAGAATGGCAGTACCTGCCCGGGCAAACATCCCATCAGCGCCGCCAGGCTGTCACAGGTGGCGTGGGCGTTGGCGAGGCCCAGTTCGCCCGTGCCGGCGTTGGCGATACCGGTGTTGATCACCAGGGCACGGATGCCGCCCCCGGCGAGGTGCTCGCGGCAGACCTGGACCGGTGCGGCACAGAAGCGGTTGGAGGTGAACACGCCCGCGACGTGGCTCCCCTCCGCCAACTCGATGACGGTCAGATCACGTCGGTCAGCCTTGCGAATGCCGGCCTGAGCAACCCCCAGGCGAACCCCGGGTACGGGAAGCAGATTCGACGGATCGGGGGTACTCAGGTGGACAGGCATGATGACTCCGCAGCGGGGTTGGGATCGAACGGATCCGGCTCGGATCCGAGCCCAAGATGATAGCGGATTCGCCCGCGCAACTGCCTTGGCGACTCAGTGCCGGCGGACGCCTGCCGCCGCGACCTGGGTCACCGCCATGCTCGCTTGCTGGGCGAAGTGGAGCAGCCCCTCGAAGGCCTCCTCGGAGACCTCCGCTTCGCTGCAATCGACGTAGAACACGCCGACCGGGCGTCCCGCCGCGCTGATCGGCGCGATGCACAGGGCCCCTTCGCCGACCGCGCCGCGCAGCCGGTCTGCACGCCCGCCCTGGGCGTCGCCGGCCGGCAGGCGTATGGCCTGCCCCTTCTCGATCGCGAGGCGAACCGGATCGCCCTGTGGCCCTGCCGCCACGGTGAACACGAAACGCTGGACCAGCGACTCCGCGCCCTGGCCCAGCGCCGCCTTGCCGACCAGTTGCGTGCGATTGGAGGCCAGCAGCGCGAACAGCGCGCGCTCGAGCCCGAGCGTCCGGTACAGCCCCTCCATCGCCAGATGGAGGACGTCGTTCAGCGGAGCACGGCTGGCGATCATGGCGGACAGCTCTCGTAGAATCTTGAGCTGGAGGTGTGGATCGGCCACCGGACGCTCCACCGCCAGCGCCGAGTCGTCCAGCGCGCTTTCGTCGCCGAGCGGAATCATCCGCGCGGCCTCGGCGGCCCCGAAACTGACGGCCACGTGGGCCGCCTCCTCGGCCTGGGTCTTCAGGTCGCTGAGCAGATCCATCTCGTCGCGCCCGGTCAGTCGCGCCAGGCCGCGCACGGCCTCGCGGGCGGGGCGCGACTCCCATCCCCCCTCGACGGCGGCCGACAGCCTGTGCGCCTGGAGCACGAGTTCCTCGGCCCGCCCGTTACCGGGGTTGCCCTCGGTCACGGCCTGGACCATGGGCCCGAGGCGCCACTCCCGGACAAGGCCCGCAGTCAATTGCCGGAGGCGAAAACCGAGCACCTGCTGCTGGGCGTCGTCGGGCGTCACACCCGGGCGACACATGGCCTCATCGAGCTTGACAGCCGTATGCTCGCCGAAGCACCAGAAGGCCATCTCGCCAATCTTCGACAGCAGGGCCGCAATGAAGATTTCCTCGGCGCGCTTGTCGCCCATCGCCACGGCAAGGGAGCGCGCCTGGACGGCCGCGTGGAAGCTGCGGGCCATCTCCTCGGCGACCCGCCGCTTGACGCCCTTGGCCAGTAGGGAATCCACCAGGGCGATGCCCAGCGCCATGTCCGCGACGGCATTGAATCCAAGGACCACGATGGCGCGGCTGATCGTCGACACGCCCTGGCGGGCGGTATTGTAGAAGGCGCTGTTGGCCAGCTTCAACACCTTCGCGGTCATGGCCGCGTCCTGCAGAATGATCTGAGAGAGTCGGGCCGCCGACGCGCTTTCGTCGTCGGTGACACAGCGCACGCCCTGCACCGTGGTCCCGAAGGCGGGCATGTCCTGTTGCGAGATGCGCGCGATCCACCCCAGCGCCCCCTTGGGTACCGACTGGCGTGGCAACTCTGGCACTTCGAAGTCGAGGTCCGAAATCATGCCAGGGTTATCGGCAGGCGACGTTCAGCCTTAAGGGTGGAGCGGCGAGCGGGCCTCAGCTCAGGCGGCCGTGGCAGTGCTTGTACTTCTTGCCGGAACCGCACGGGCAGGGGTCGTTCCGGCCGACCTTCTGCCCCGGGTTGGTGATGGGCTGCGCCTTGTCGGAGTCGGGGTTGGCGGTCGCCAGCGCCTCGTCGTAGTCGGCGTGGTGGTACTGCACGTTCTGCATCGATGGCGCCGGTTCGGTCTCGTCGAGTTGCTCCTCGGCGCGGATCTGGATCGTCATCAGCAGCTTGGTGACTTCGGAGCGGACCAGGTCGAGCAGGCTCTCGAAGAGCTCGAATGCCTCCCGCTTGTATTCCTGCTTCGGGTTCTTCTGGGCGTAGCCCCGCAGGTGGATGCCCTGGCGCAGGTGGTCGAGGGCCGCCAGGTGCTCGCGCCAGTGCGAATCCAGGCTCTGCAGCATCACGTTGCGCTCGAACTGGTGCCAGGCGTCTGCATTGACCATCGCGATCTTGTCCGCATAGGCCTGGTCGGCCGCCTCGACGATGCGCTTGAGGATCTCCTCGTCGCCCAGCTGAGGCTCGTCCTGGAGCCACTTCACGACCGGCAGCTTGAGGCCGTACTCGCCTTCGAGCGTCTGCTCGAGCGATGCGACCTCCCACTGCTCCTCGACGCTGTCTTCCGGCACATAGGTGCGGAAGGCGTCGTACAGCACGCCCTGGCGCATTGCCGTGATGGTCTCGGAGATGTCGGTGGTCTCGAGCAGCTCGTTGCGCTGCTGGTAGATGACCTTGCGCTGGTCGTTGGCAACGTCGTCGTACTCCAGCAACTGCTTGCGGATGTCGAAGTTGCGCTGCTCGACCTTGCGCTGCGCGGACTCGAGCGATCGCGTCACCATGCCGGCCTCGATGGCTTCGCCCTCGGGCATCTTGAGGCGAACCATGATGGCGTTGAGGCGTTCGCCGGCGAAGATCTTCATCAGCGGATCTTCGAGCGACAGGTAGAAGCGGCTGCCGCCGGGGTCGCCCTGGCGACCCGATCGGCCGCGCAGCTGGTTGTCGATACGCCGCGACTCGTGGCGCTCGGTGCCGATGATCTTCAGGCCGCCGGCATCCAGCACCTGCTGGTGGAGGCCCTTCCACTCCGCGCGCAGTGTATCGATGCGGGCGGCCTTGTCGGCCTCGGGCACCGAGGTGTCGTCACGCAGCCCTGCGATCTCCCGCTCGACGTTGCCGCCGAGTACGATGTCGGTACCGCGGCCTGCCATGTTGGTGGCAATCGTCACCACGCCGGGACGACCGGCCTGCACGACGATCTGGGCCTCGCGCTCGTGCTGCTTGGCATTGAGTACCTGATGGGGCACCTTTGCCTGCTTGAGCATCGAGGAAAGCAATTCGGAATTCTCGATCGAGGTGGTACCGACCAGGACCGGCTGGCCGCGCTCGTGGCAATCCTTGATGTCGTCGAGGATCGCCTTGTACTTTTCCTTCGCCGTCCGGTAGACGAGGTCGTTCTGGTCCTTGCGGATCATCGGACGGTTGGTCGGGATGACGACCGTCTCCAGGCCGTAGATCTGGTGGAACTCGTAGGCCTCGGTGTCGGCCGTGCCGGTCATGCCCGCCAGCTTGCCGTACATGCGGAAATAGTTCTGGAAGGTGATCGAGGCGAGGGTCTGGTTCTCGGCCTGGATCTTGACGCCTTCCTTGGCCTCGACCGCCTGGTGAAGGCCCTCCGACCAGCGCCGGCCCGCCATCAGGCGACCGGTGAATTCATCGACGATCACCACTTCGCTGTTCTGGACCACGTACTGCTGGTCCTTGTGATAGAGCGAATGAGCGCGCAGGGACGCATACAGGTGGTGCATCAGCAGGATGTTGGCCGGCTCGTACAGGCTCGAGCCCTCCGGCAGCATCCCCATGTTGGCGAGGATCTCTTCGGCGTGCTCGTGCCCCTGCTCGGTCAGCAGCACCTGATGGGTCTTCAGGTCGACCGTATAGTCGCCCGGGTCGGTCACGTTGTCGCCGTCGCCTTCCTGCCGCTTCAGCAGCGGTGGCACCGCGTTCATGCGGACGTAGAGTTCGGTGTGATCCTCGGCCTGACCCGAGATGATGAGCGGCGTCCGCGCCTCGTCGATCAGGATCGAGTCCACTTCGTCGACGATCGCGTAGTTGAGGCCGCGCTGCACCCGCTCTTCCGGCGAGTACACCATGTTGTCGCGCAGGTAGTCGAAGCCGAACTCGTTGTTCGTCCCGTAGGTGATGTCGGAGGTATAGGCCTGCTTCTTCAGGTCGTGCGGCATCTGCGACAGGTTGCAGCCGACCGTCAGCCCAAGGAAGTTGTAGATCCGCCCCATCCAGTCGGCATCGCGACTGGCCAGGTAGTCGTTGACCGTGACGACGTGCACGCCCTTGCCCGACAGCGCATTCAGGTACACCGGCAAGGTGGCGGTCAGCGTCTTGCCCTCGCCGGTCCGCATCTCGGCGATCTTGCCGAAGTGCAGCACCATGCCACCGATCATCTGGACGTCGAAATGGCGCATGCCATGAACGCGCTTGCCCGCTTCGCGGACCACCGCAAAGGCCTCGGGCAACAGGGCGTCAAGGGTCTCGCCGCCCTCCACCCGCGCCTTGAACTCGGCCGTCTTGCCGCGCAGCTCCTCGTCCGAGAGCTTCTCGAACTCGGGCTCCAGGGCATTGATTTTCTTGACGGTCTGGGAGTACTGACGGATCAGCCGATCATTTCGGCTGCCGAAGATCTTCTTGAGAAGGCCGGGGATCATGGCAAGGGAATCAGGGCTGTGCGGCAAAGGGCGGATAGTAGCATGGCCTCGTGACCCGGGCTCCGCAGTTGGATACCATCAGCCTGACCGACCCCCTGAGACCTCCCATGGCATCTTCGCTGGACAAGCTCTTCGGCCAGGCCGATGCGCTGCGTGCGCTGCAGGTACATGCGTCGCGGCTGGTCCGGCTCGAGGCGGAACTGCGCGCCTGCCTGGCCGACCACCTGGTGCAGACCTGCCACGTCGCCAACCTGCGCGGCGACGAACTGGTGATCCACGCGGACAGTGGCGCGGCGGCGGCCAAGCTGCGCCAGGCCGTGCCCTCGCTGCTGCAGCGACTGGCGGAGAGGGGCGCCAACATCGCCGCGATCAAGGTCCGCGTCAAGCCGGTGGAGTATCGCCCGCCCGCACCGCCTCCAAGCCATCGCACCGTGTCGGACGACGCCCGTCGCGACATGAAGGCGCTGGCGGACAGCCTGCCGGCCGACTCCCCGGTCGCGGCCGCCCTGCGGCGCCTGGCCGACCGCTCGGGCTGACGCGTCCGATCAGACGACCGGCACGAGGGCCCGTTCGAGCAGCAGCAGGGCCAGGAAGACCACGATCATGGCGACCGCGAAGCGGAAGATCCAGCCGACCCAGGACAGGTAGCGGCGATGGCCCGTGATCAGGAAGGCGGCCACGCTGGCGGCGGCGCCGATGAGGCAGAGGATGCCCAGCAGGCGGAGGATCAGCACGCCGGACTGGCCCGGCTCAGGCGAGTTGAAGGTCGCACAGGCGGGCAACGGCCGGCGGCGTGCTGGCCGCCCGCTCGAAGGTGACGATCTCCCACGCCTCGCGGTCTTCCAGCAGGGCCCGGAGGATCTGGTTGTTCAGCGCGTGCCCGGCCTTGTTGGCCGAATAGGCCGCCAGCAGCGGGTGTCCGCAGAGGTAGAGATCGCCGATTGCGTCAAGGACCTTGTGCTTGACGAATTCGTCGGTGTAGCGCAAGCCGTCGCCGTTCAGCACCCGGTACTCGTCCATCACGATGGCATTGTCCAGGCTACCGCCCTGGGCCAGGCCGTTGTCGCGGAGGTATTCGACCTCCTGCATGAAGCCGAAGGTGCGAGCGCGAGCCACATCGCGGACGTAGGCCTGCTCGGCAAAGTCGATCGTCACTTCGGTGCCGGTGCGGTCGATCGCCGGATGGTTGAAATGGATGGCGAAGCTGAGGCGGAACCCCTCGTAGGGGTCGAGACGAACCCATTTGTCACCCTCGACGAATTCCACCGCTTTCTTCACCCGAAGGAAGCGCTTGGGTGCCCGCTGTTCCTCGATACCTGCCGACTGGAGCAGGAACACGAAGGGGCCGGCACTGCCATCGAGGATCGGAATCTCGGGTGCATCGACGTCCACATGGAGGTTGTCGATGCCCAGGCCGGACAGGGCCGACATCAGGTGCTCCACGGTGCCGATCTTGGCATCGCCCTGCTGGAGTCCGGAGCACATCCGGGTGTCGACGACCGAATAGGGATCGCAGGGCAGGTCCACCGGCGGCGAGAGATCGACACGCCGGAACGCAATGCCGGTATCGGGCGCGGCGGGCCGCAGCACGAGGTTCACCTTGCGGCCGCTGTGAAGGCCGACGCCGGTGGTGCTGACGATGGACTTGAGAGTGCGTTGTCGGATCATGGGCTGGGGGCCTCTGGCGCGTTGCTCAAGTCTAGCACGCCTGCTGCAGTGCAAGATGAGCGACGGGCGCCGCGGCCGGACGGGAGGCGTTCGTCCGGACCGGGCGCCCGCGGGGCGAGAGCCGGGAGGGCTCAGTCGGCTTGCTTGCGCAGGAAGGCCGGGATGTCGTAGGTGCCGACGCCGTTGGCACTCATGGCCTCGACAGCGGAGCGGCGGCCGGTACGAATCACCGCCGGCACGTCGAGGTTGCCATAGTCCACCTCACCGGTGCTGGGGCCATAGGTGCCGGTACCGGCGACCACCTGCATGACGGGCTGCGAGGCCGACGCGGTCGGCAGACCGAGGCCGGTCGCAACCACGGTGATGCGGATGCGGTCACCCATCGACTCTTCGAACACCGTGCCGTACTTGACGAAGGCTTCCTGGGCGGCGAAGGCCTGGACGGTCTTCACGGCATCGCGGACTTCCGACATCTTCAGCGAACGGCTGGCAGTGATATTGATCAGCACGCAACGCGCGCCCGAGAGTTCGGTGCCCTCCAGCAGCGGGCTGACGGCGGCCTGCTCGGCGGCAATGCGAGCCCGATCCATGCCTTCCGCCTCGGCGGAGCCCATCATGGCGCGCCCCATCTCGGCCATGGCGGTCCGCACGTCCTGGAAGTCCACGTTCACCAAGCCCGGCACGTTGATGATCTCGGCGATCCCGCCGACGGCATTGCGGAGCACGTTGTCGGCCGAACGGAAGCAATCCTCGAAGCCGGCGTCGTCGCCGAAGACCTCGAGCAGCTTGTCGTTGAGGACCACGATCAGGGAATCGACCTGCTTGGCCAGTTCCTCGACACCACTCTCGGCGACGCGGAGGCGGTTCTCGAAGTCGAAAGGCTTGGTGACCACCGCCACGGTCAGGATGCCCAGTTCCTTGGCGATCTCGGCCACGACCGGTGCCGCGCCGGTCCCCGTACCACCGCCCATGCCGGCGGTAATGAAGCACATGTGGTCGCCCTCGAGGGCCGCCGCGATCGCATCGCGGGACTCCTGCGCCGCGGCGCGGCCCGCTTCCGGCTTGGAGCCGGCACCCAGGCCAGTGCCGCCGAGCTGGACCTTGACCTGGGCCAGGCTGCGCACGAGCGCCTGGGCGTCGGTGTTGGCGCAGATGAAATCCACGCCCTGGACGCCTTCACGAATCATGTGATCGACCGCGTTGCCACCCGCACCGCCGACACCGACCACCTTGATGATCGTCCCGGTCGCCACCTTTTCAACGATTTCAAACATTTGCCTCGCCTCCTTGAGAAACTGCCTTGCTGCTTCACCCAACGCCACCCGGCGACCGGCTATTTAGTGGTATCCGCTGATACTACAACTAAATACCCGACACCAAAAGGCGCTCGTTCAATCTGGCGAACCGGCCCATCCGGCTCGCCACCAATCAAAAATTCTTCTCGAACCAGGCCTTCATGCGGGAGAACAGATCCCGCACGTTTCGCGTCTCGCGCGCCTGGAACCCACGCCGACGCTGGGCCGCGCCCTCGAGCACGAGCCCCATCGCGGCGGCATACCGGGGCTGGCAGACCACGTCAGCCAGCCCGCCCGAGTACACCGGCGCGCCCACGCGCACCGGCATGTGGAAGACCTCTTCACCCAGTTCGACCATCCCCATCATGTCGGCCGAGCCCCCCGTCAGCACGACGCCCGACGAGAGCAGCTCTTCGTAGCCGCTGCGCCGCAACTCGGCCTGGACGAGTTCGTAGATTTCGGACACGCGCGGCTCGATCACGTCGGCCAGCGCCTGGCGCGACAGCCTGCGCGGCGGCCGATCGCCCACGCCCGGCACCTCGATCATGTCGTCCGGGTCGGCCAGGGTGTGCATCGCCACGCCCTGGTGGATCTTGATCTCCTCGGCCTCGGCCGTCGGCGTGCGCAAGGCCATGGCGATGTCGTTGGTGATCTGGTCGCCGGCGACCGGCAACACCGCCGTATGGCGGATCGCGCCGCGCGTGAAGACCGCGATGTCGGTCGTGCCGCCCCCGATGTCCACGAGACAGACGCCCAGTTCCTTCTCGTCTTCCGAGAGGGTCGCGTAGCTGGAGGCGAGTGGCTGCAGGATCAGGTCCATCACCTCGAGACCGCAGCGACGGACGCACTTGATGACGTTCTGTGCCGCCGAGACCGCCCCGGTCACGATGTGGACCTTGGTCTCGAGCTTGACGCCGCTCATGCCGATCGGCTCGCGCACGCCGTCCTGGCCGTCGATGATGAATTCCTGGGTCAGGATGTGGAGAATCTGCTGGTCGGCCGGGATCGGCATTGCGCGGGCCACCTCGATGACGCGCTCCACGTCGATCGGCGTCACTTCGCGGTCCTTGATCGCCACCATGCCGTTCGAGTTGAAACTGCGGATGTGGCTACCCGCGATGCCCGTGAAGACATCCCGGATCTTGCAGTCGGCCATCAGCTCCACTTCCTGGATGACCTTCGAGATAGCCTCGACGGTGGCCTCGATGTTCACCACGACGCCGCGCTTCAGTCCGTTGGTGGCCTGGGTGCCCAGGCCAACCACGTTGAGGGACCCGTCCGGCCGGGACTCGGCCACCATGCACGTGATCTTCGACGTGCCGATGTCCAGCCCAACGATCAGATCCTTTTGTTCCTTGCTCATTTCCTCGCCTTGTCCGGCGCATCGCCGTCCAGTGGTCGCATTACGTATCCGCCCGGGTAACGAAGGTCCACCTCCGCCACCGCGATCTCCGCTCTCGCCCTGGCCTCGGGGAAAGTGCCGACGAAATCCCGCAGGCGGTGGTCCGACGGGGCACTCTCCTGGTCGCGCCCGAGCTGGATCACCAGGCCGTCGTCGAGGCGGAGCTGCCACGCCTCGCGGGGCGACAGGGTGACCTCGACGAGGCGCTTGCCGAGGGGCGCCACGGCGTCCACCAGGCCTGCGAAGCGGTTCAGCACGTAGGCCGCGGTGCCCGCCGGGCCCGATAGCTTCGGCATCGTGGCATTCGAGGCAGCGATGAAGACCTCCCCCTGCCGATTGACCAGGCGTGTCTCGCCGCTGCCATCCGGGCTCCAGTAGGCAACCGCCACGTGCTCCTCCAGGCGCAGCTCGAGGGTGTTGGGCCAGCGCCGCCGGACCTCGGCCTTGCGCACCCATGGCAACTTCTCGAAGGTCTCGCGAACCTTCTCCAGGTCGACGGTGAAGAAGTTGCCCTCGACGGCGGTGCGGGCGGCGTATTCCAGCTGCTCCTCGGTGACCTGGGCGGGCGGCGTCACGACGACCACCTCGCCGAGGGGAAACAGGGGCTGCTTGAGGAACCAGGTGAAGGCGGCATAGGCCAGAGCCGTGGAGCCGAACAGCAGGCACAGGTCGGCAGTCAGGTTGA
>JBNLCM010000054.1:0-36982 GCA_050303815.1 Rhodocyclaceae bacterium | reverse complement strand
TTCCAAGACGATGCAATCGCCAGCAGGGCCACATCCTCGCCTTCGATGGCCTGGCCGTTCCGCGCCCAGTGCGATCGCAGCCAGTTGGCAATCCGGTCGTCACGACGATAGGCCAGATAGATGAGGGCCTCGTGGATCAAGCGACTCGAGGTCTGCGGATTCCGGGCCAGTTCGCTCAACCGTCCGTCCGGCAAGCCGGGGTGGAACCAGCGCGACTCGAAGCGCGCAATGATGTCCTGGTTTTCCGGCGTCCGTCGCAGGACCAGCGCCCCGGCTGGATCGCGGTAGATCCGCGCCCAGCGGGCGGACGGGAACAGCAACTGCAGCTCGTTGGGCAGGCCGACGAAACCGTAGGCGATGTTCCAGCGTGCCAGTTCCTCCTGCCCACCAGCTTGCGCGAATCGGTACGAGTCGCCGAACACCTTCGGGAAGTTGTACTGGAAGATCCGCGCATCCGGATACAGGTGAAATGCCAGGTAGCCGCCGAAGTGCCCCGTGTTGTAGCCGTTCCCGGCCAGACCCAGCGCCTTCACCACCCGCACGGCGCCGACCGGGAAGAACTGTTCGTCGAGCGTCATGCCCAGTCGATCGGGGTTGTTCGCGGCGCCCATCTTGATGTCCCACGCGAAGGCCGCCGACAGGGCGATCAGGCCGCTCAGCACCGCGCGCATGCTCCATTGCCAGACGGCCCGCCCGTCCCTCAGCAAGACCGCCATCGCGGCAGCCAGGTACGGCGCGCTGACAATCATGTAGACGCCCGTCACGCGGATGTACTCCCACGCCAGGACGCCGAACCCCAGGAACAGGCAGGGTCCGGTCGGCCCGATCCGCCGAATGGTCAGACCAAGCCCCAGCGCCGTGATCGCAAACAGGAAGATGAAGGATGGATTCGACGTCCAGGTCGAACTCGTGAATTCGAGCACCTGCTTGAATGCGGCCCGTCCTTCTCCGCTGCCAAGGCTCAGGTAGTCCCCGTAGCTTGCCAGGCCCCACGGGTTGGCCAGCATGGCCAGCAGTGTCGCCGCGAGGCACAGGTTGAGGCTGCGCATCGACCCCGCATCCCGTCCCGCGCCACGCCAGTTCAGTCGCCGCGCGAGATGTACGCTGATCACGAAACCCAGCAGATAGACCAAGCCGAAGAGCGCACCATGCAGCCAGTCCCAGACCACCATCAGGGGCGGAATCGGCGCCAGGCATTGCCAGGGGGATCGGCCATCGCGCCACGCATGCAGCGCCCACGCCAGGGCGGCCAGCAACAGGAGCGTGAAAAGCTCGGGCCGATCCACGTACCGCTGGATGCCGACCAGGACCGCCAGCACGCCCGCAAACAGCGCCACGCCCGCACCCGCACCCAGCAGGCGAGAGGTCAGAAAAACAAAGCACGAGACGGCGCCGGCGACCAGCACCTTCAGCGCCACGAGCCCGGTCGGTCCCAGCGCGCTCCACAGCCCGAACATGAGGAGTTGCGCCAGCCACCACTGGTTCTTGAAGGGAGCGCCCGGGTGCGTGAAGGAAAAGACCTCGCGGCTGACGATCTCGCCGCTCGCCAGCATCTCGCGGCCGTTGGCGAGATGCCAGAAAAGATCGTAGTCGAACACCGGCTTGAGACCCAGCAGCCCCCCCAGCAGGAAGGCGATCGCCGCGACCACCGGGCCGTCGCGCAGGGCGGCCCACCTCGGTGGCGACACGGCGGGCTGCGGGGCTGTCATCTGGAGGTCTGGCTTCATCCGGTGACCGGCGAGGCGCGCAGCGCCGCGGAATCCCCAGGGACTCGACTGCGCGCGCGGCAGGCGCAAGATCGCGGTGCGCGTGACCGGGTCACCCCCCGACTCACCACGTCCACCGCGACTCCGCGTTGGTGCCCAGGAGAGGACTCGAACCTCCACACCTTTCGGCGCCAGAACCTAAATCTGGTGCGTCTACCAATTTCGCCACCTGGGCCTGTCCGATGCGAGCCACCGGACGCGCGCCGGATTATACATGCGGGCGCCCTGTGCGAGCCGACACGGGGTTCACATCCGGAGCCGCTCGGTATAACCGGTCATCTCCAGGTAGCCCCGGCCCACCGCCGTGCCATCCGATCGCGCACGGACCGCGCCTTCCCAGTAGATCGCGCCCGTGCTGGCGCGGGCGTCGAGTTCCTGGTCATCCATCAGGGGAGTGAGATGCAGCGTCCGGTCGCCCAGCCGGACATCCCACTCGACCACGTATTCGCTCCCGCTGCGCGGCGAGCGCCAGCGCCGCCGGGGGATGAACTCGACCGCGTCCGGCGCGAGCACCCGGCGCCGGCCGTCCGGATCGCGCAGCGTGCCGCCGGCCCAGACCGCGCGGCCGTCGGCGTCGCGCATCCGGAATGCCATCGCGGCGCCGCCGTCGGTCAGGTTGATCCCGATCCAGTCCCATCCCACAGCGGCCTCGGGCATCAGCTCGCTGGACCACTCGTGGTCCATCCACGCCTCGCCGGTCACCGCGACCCGGGTGCCATCCAGTTGGATCTCGCCCGACACGGCGAGGGCCGGGACACTGTAGTAATAGCTCGCGTGCCGGGCCTCCGGCCCCTTCTGGCTGTAGCCGCCATCGCCGTTCGCCATCGGATCGGCGCGCGACGTCAGCCGCAGGTCGAGGGCAAAGCCCTCCGACGCGGCGGTCGCGACGAAGTCTTCGCCGTCGGCCCGCAAGGCCCATTCGCCCAGCCAGACCTCGAGCCGACCGGTGGCGCTGCCGGCGAGGCGACCGCTGGCCCGCGCGCTGCGCTGGTCGTGGCGCAACTGACCGGTGGCCGGATCGGCAATCGCCGCATGGGCAAAGACGAGCTGTGCCGGCGAAAAACGGCCGTCCGCGGCCTCGCCGATCCCCGTCCGGACGCGAAAGAAGGTGATCTGGAAGCCCCGCTCGCGGCCGCCGTCATCCCGCAACCAGCCGGTCACATACCACCACTCCGTGCGATAGGCCGGATGCGCGCCGTGATCCTGCGGCAGGCTCAGGGGCACACCGGGCAGTACCGGCGGAAACTCGGCGGCGAAGCCGGCGGGCGGCAGACAGAGCATCAGCACGAGAAGCCAGCGCATCACCAGTCCTCGCTCACCGCCCGCACTGCGCTGCCACCCATGGCATGGCGGCCTGCCAGTACCGCCGCGATGGCGGCGAGCACCGTCAAGCACACCAGGAAGATCCCGATCGGCACCGCCGGAATCCGGTAGTCCATGCTCCAGTGAAAGCTCTGGCGGTTGACGACCTCGACCAGCACCAGGGCTATGGCGAAACCCAGCAGGCTGCCGCCGATCGCCCCTGCCGCCGCCGTGAGGCTACCCTCCGCGGCGATCATCGCGGCCACCTGGCGCCGGCTCAGCCCGAGGTGGCGCAGCATGCCGAACTCCCTCCGCCGGGCGGCGGCCGTGGCAGCGAAGCTGGCCGCGATGCCGGCCAGTCCGATGCCGACCGCGGCGGCCTCGAGCAGGTAGGTCACGGCGAAGCTGCGGTCGAAGATGCGCAGGCTGATGCGGCGGATCTCGGCGGGGGCAGAGATCTGGAAGCGATCCGCGCCGAACCGCTCGCGAACCTGTTCGGACACCGCCGAGGCCTCCACCGCGGGATCAAGATGGAGGGCTGCGCTGTTCGCCCGCGCGTCGCCGGTCAGCGCACGATAACGATCCAGCGGCAGCACCAGCGCGCCCGTCTGCCGGGCGTAGTCCCGCCAGATGCCCCCGACGGCGAACGCGTGCCCACGGCCCGCAAGCGGCACTTCGAGCGGATCACCGGGCTGCAGGCCAAGGCGATCGGCCAGCGCTTCGGAAACCCAGATCGGCTGCGCCACCTCCCGCACTGCGCCCACGAGGGGCAGCTCGCGGCCATCGGCCGACACCGGCCGCGCGATCATGACCACCGGCGCCCCGCCGGCGGCCAGCCGGATCGAGTCGTAGCGCAGGAAGTCCACTTTCGCCACGCCGGTCATGGACGCAATCCGGCGCTGGGTCTCCGCGTCGAGATAGGCCGCCTGGTCGCTCTCCGCCGCGCGCAGGTAGAGCGCCGCAGGCAGGACGCGCGCCAGCCACTGGTCCACTGAATCGCGGAACGAGGCCACCATGATGGCCATCGCCACGGCGAGCGCCGCGCTCGCCATCACGCCGGCCGCGGCGACCACGACGTGGCCGGGCATCGCCTGCAGCCGCGCCGAGGCCAGCCGCATGGCCACGTGCCGCGCCGGCAAGCGGGCGGCCAGCCAGGCACTCAGCCGGCCGAGGCCCAGCACGCCGCCGGCGAGGATCAGGCCAATCGCCAGATAGCCGGCCACCGGGATGCCATCGAGCGGGGGCAGAAGGGTTGCCGCGCCAGCCAGGGCGAAGCACGCCAGGGCCGCCCCGCCGTGGGCATGCGCATGGGCGTCGGCGACCGTCGAGGCGCCCTTCAGGGCCATCGCCGGCGCGATGCGGGCCGCCGCCCGGGCCGGCGCCCACGAACCAAGCAGGCCGGCCGCCATGCCCAGCAACACGAACGCCAGGCTGGCAGGCCCGTCCAGGCGGACGGCGGGCTGCGTGCCGTCGAAGTAGCCCGCACCGAGATCACCGCCCAGCAGCGAGAACGCGAGGGCAGCAAAGGCGTAGCCGAGCACGCAGCCCAGCGCGCCGCCGACGACGCCGAGCAGCAGGCCTTCGCCAAGGATCCACCGCATCAGGACGCCGCGGTCGAGGCCGATGGCCCGCAGGAATGCCAGCTCCGTCTCGCGCCTCGCCACCGACAGGGCCTGGGTCGAGAAGACGAGAAAACCGCCGGTCACGAGGGCGATGACGGCCAGCATCGTGAGATTGACCCGGTAGGCCCGCGACAGGGCGGCCGCCTGGGCAGCCGACTCGTCCGGTTGCCCCAGCCGCACCCCGGCCGGCAACAGCGGGCCGAGCGTATCCCGGGCCACCGCCAGCGACGCCCCGGCGCGCAGGCGCAGGTCGATGCGGGTCAGGCGAGCGCGCATGCCGAAGCGCGTCTGCACGGCATGGATGTCCATCGCCGCCAGCGGCTGGCCGGCCATGGCCGGCAGGCCGCCCGCTACCGTCAGGCGTGTCTCGCCCTGCCCTGCGGCCAGCGCCAGGCCATCGCCGGGTTCGAGCCCGAGCGCCGCCTGCAGGCCCGGCGAAAGAAAGATCGCGTCCTGGCGGAAGGCCGCGAAGCGAGCATCCTGGCCGGGCAGGTCTGCGGGCACCGGCATCAACGCCGGATTGACGGCAGCCACGCGCAGGACATCGACGCCCAGGATCCGCACCGCGCCGTCGGCCCCGCTGCGTCGCGCGGTGACCTCCACCACCGGGCTGGCGGCGGCCACCAGCGGGTGCAGGGCCAGGGCCTCGAACAGGGCGTCGTCGAAGCCGCTGCCCGGCCCGAGTACCTGCAGGTCGGCCTCGCCCGCCACGACGCGCATACCCCGATCGAATTCCTCCAGCGCCGCGCCGTTGATGATCTGCACGGCCAGCCCGAGCGCCACCCCCAGGGCGATCGCCAGCACCGACAGGGCACTCGCCGCCCGCCGCCGCAGCAAGCTGCCGAAAAAGACCGGCGCGAGCGGAGGCCATGCCATCAGGGCGCCGCCTCCAGCCGGCCGGCCACCAGTCGGACGATCCGGTCGGCGGTGGCGGCGGCCTCCATCGAATGCGTAACCAGCAGGCCGATGGCGCCCACCTCGACAATCTGCGACCTCAGCAGCTCGAGGATCTGCCCGGCCCGCGCCGGATCGAGGTTGCCGGTGGGCTCGTCGGCGAGGACCAGCCGCGGCCGATGGACCAGCGCCCGGGCGATGGCGACCCGCTGGAGCTCGCCGCCCGACAGCTCGGCCGGCCAGCTGCGCTCGCGGCCCACCAGGCCGACCCGCGCCAGCATGCGGTCGGCGCTGGTCTCCTGATCGGCCGCGTTGCCGCCCTGGAGCCACAGCGGGAGCGCCACGTTCTGCTGCAGCGTGAGGTGGGGCAGCACGTGGAAGGCCTGGAAGATGAAGCCGAGCCGCGCCCGCCGCCACGCCGTTCGTGCGCCCTCGTCCAGCGCCGACACCTCGACCCCGTCGAGGTGGATCTGCCCGCCGTCGGGCACGTCCAGCGCCGCGATGAGGTTGAGCAGGGTCGACTTGCCGGCCCCCGACTCGCCGACGATGGCCACGATGCGGCCCGGCTCCACCGTCAGCGACAGGCCGTCCAGCACCGTGCGCCCGCCCGGACCGGCGAAGCGCCGTGTCAGATCGCGGATCGTCAGCACCCGCGCGCTACCTCGGCCCGTCCGCCGTGCCCGCGCGGTAGGCGCCTGGGCTGGCCCCGGTCCATTTGCGGAAGGCTCGGTGGAACGCGCTCGGCTCGGCAAAACCGAGCGCATGGGCAATGTCGTGGATGTTGCAGCGCTCGTTGGCGAGCAGTTCCATCGCCTGGTCGCGCCGCAGTCCGTCCTTGAGCCCCTGGAAGGACTGACCCTCTTCGGCCAGGCGGCGGCGCAGGGTCGTCGGCGCGAACCCGAGCCGGTCGGCGATGGCATCGAACGACGGCCACTCGGCCGGCTCCTCGCGGCGCAGTTCGCGGCGCACCCGGGCCGAGCAGCTGTGGGGGTTGCGGTAGCGGACAAGGAAGTTGGCCGGCGCGCCCGCGAGGAACTCCGACAGATCGGCTGCGCGCCGGACGACGGGCAACTCGAGCAGCGCGGCGTCCAGCGTGAGCCGCGTCTCGTCGGCACCGAAGCGGGTCGACTCGCCGAACAGCAGGCGATACTCGTCGGCATGGACCGGCTCGACGTGGGTGAAGGCCAGTGACCTTACCGGAATGCGTCGATCCACCAGCCAGCTGACGAGTCCCAGGACCAGGGTGAGGTAGGTGCCGTGGGCGAAGAGGGGCACCGGACCTGCGCCCCGGCGGAGCGAGAGGCTGGCCTCGTCGCCTACGACGTCGAGTGCGCCCTGGACGTCGTCCAGGACGAGACGCAGGAAGCGCACGACGCGGCGCAGACCCTGCCCGAGCGTCGCGGCGCCAACCGCCGACTGGCTCATCAGACGAAAACTGCCCCGCCGCATCGGGTGGCGGTCGAGGCCGAAGAACTCATCGTCCATCGCATCTGCCAGCCGGGCCCACAGGCGGGCGTACTCGCGCACCGACACACGCGCCCGGCTGGACGCGAGCCGGTTCGGCGGAATGCCGGCGGCGAGCAGCATCGCATCCACGTCGAGGCCGCGCTGACGGGCCACGCCGATCGCGTCCTCCACGAACTGCACCGCGATGCTGCCCCGCGCGTCCGGCGGGCCAGCGGGGTCATCTTCGATCTGCATGTGGCAAATTCTGCCATCCCTGCGGTCGTTGCGGTCATCGTCGCCTGCCCGAGGGATGGCTAGACTGCCCGCTTGAACGACATTGCAAGGAGACTGGCATGGAAATCGAAGGCTGCGCATTCATCGTCACGGGCGGCGCGTCCGGCCTGGGCGCCGAGACGGCTGCCCGGCTCGTGGAACGGGGTGGCCAGGTCATGCTGGTGGACCTCAACGCCGAGCAGGGTGAGGCCAAGGCGGCCGAACTCGGTGCCGCCGCGCGCTTCGTGCAGGCCGACATCACGTCGGAGCGCGATGCCGAAGCCGCCGTGACGGCGGCCGTCGCCGCCTTCGGCGCGATCCGTGGTCTGGTCAACTGCGCCGGCGTCGCACCGGCAGAACGGGTTGTCGGCAAGCACGGCCCCCACCGTTTCGACAGTTTCAGCCGGATCGTCGGGATCAACCTGATCGGCAGCTTCAACATGCTGCGCCTCGCGGCAGCCCGCATGTGCGAAAACACGCCCGACGCCGGCGGCGAACGGGGGGTGCTGATCAACACCGCATCGGTCGCTGCCTTCGACGGCCAGGTGGGCCAGGCGGCCTACGCGGCCTCCAAGGGAGGCGTCGTCGCGATGACCCTGCCGATCGCCCGCGAGATGTCGCGCCACGGCATCCGCGTCATGACGATCGCGCCCGGCATCATGGAGACGCCGATGCTGCTGGGCATGCCCGAGGAGGTGCAGCAGTCCCTCGGCCAGATGGTCCCCTTCCCCCAGCGGCTGGGCAAGCCATCCGAGTATGCGGCACTGGTCGAGCACATCATCGGCAACCGCTATCTCAACGGCGAGGTGATCCGCCTCGACGGCGCGATCCGGATGGCCGCCAAGTAAGCCGCCCGTCAACGAACCGGCCACAGACCGACTCCAGGAGACACTGATGATCCTCACCGAAGAGCAGGAGATGATCCGCGACTCGCTGCGCAGCTTCGCGCGCGAGCGCCTCGCCCCCCATGCGGCCGACTGGGACCGCAACCACACCTTCCCGGCGGAGGCCCTGAAGGAGCTGGCCGGCCTGGGCGCACTGGGCATGGTGGTGCCCGAGGAATGGGGCGGCGCTGGCATGGACTACATGAGCCTGGTGCTGGCGCTCGAGGAGATCGCGGCCGGCGATGGCTCGACCTCGACCATCGTCTCGGTCCAGAACTCTCTGGCCTGCGGCATTCCCAACCGCTACGGCACCGACGCCCAGAAGGCGCGCTGGCTGAAGCCGCTCGCCCAGGGCGAGATGCTGGGCTGCTTCTGCCTGACCGAGCCGCACGTGGGATCCGACGCGTCGGCGATCCGCAGCACGGCGGTCCGCGACGGCGACAGCTGGGTCATCAATGGCGTCAAGCAGTTCATCACCACGGGCAAGCATGCCGACGTGGCGATCGTCTTCGCGGTAACCGACAAGACCGCAGGCAAGAAGGGGATCTCCTGCTTTCTGGTGCCGACCAGCACGCCGGGCTACATCGTTGCACGGATCGAGGAGAAGATGGGCCAGAAGGCCTCGGACACGGCCCAGATCCTGTTCGAGGACTGCCGCGTACCGGCCGACGCGCTGCTCGGTGCCGAAGGCGAGGGGTACCGGATCGCCCTCTCCAACCTCGAGGCCGGCCGCATCGGCATCGCTGCCCAGTGCGTCGGCATGGCCCGCGCGGCCCTCGAGGCGGCCACCCAGTACGCCCACGAGCGCGAGACCTTCGGCAAGCCGATCTTCGAGCACCAGGCCGTCAATTTCCGCCTCGCCGACATGGCAACCCGGCTTGAAGCCGCCCGCCAGCTGGTGTGGCACGCGGCCAGCCTGAAGGACGCCGGCCGACCCTGCCTCACCGAGGCCTCGATGGCCAAGCTGTTTGCCTCCGAGATCGCCGAGCAGGTCTGTTCCGATGCCATCCAGATCCACGGCGGCTACGGCTACGTGAGTGACTTCCCGGTCGAGCGGATCTATCGCGACGTGCGCGTGTGCCAAATCTATGAAGGGGCCAGTGACATCCAGCGGCTGGTGATCGGCCGCTCGCTGGCCGCATGAGCGGGGCCGCCTCCGGCGGGCCGCTCGCCGGTCTGCGCGTCGTCGAGTTCGCCGGCCTCGGCCCGGGGCCGTTCTGCGGCATGCTGCTGGGCGACCTGGGGGCCGACGTGGTCTGCATCGACCGGCCCGGCAAAGGCGCGGCGGCCGGCCTCTTCGAGCCGACGAAGAACATCCTCAACCGGTCCCGGCGCAGCGTGGCGCTCGACCTGAAATCCGACGCGGGGCTTGCCACGGCGCACGCCCTGATCGCCCGCGCGGATGTCCTCATCGAGGGCTTCCGCCCCGGCGTCATGGAGCGCCTCGGCCTGGGTCCCGAGCCCTGCCTGGCAGCGAACCCGAAGCTCGTCTACGGACGGATGACGGGTTGGGGCCAGCACGGTCCGCTGGCGGACACGGCCGGCCACGACATCAACTACCTCGCCCTGTCCGGCGCGCTCCACGCGATCGGGCGATCCGACTCCGGGCCCGTCCCGCCGCTCAACCTCGTCGCCGACTTCGGCGGCGGCGGCATGCTGCTCGCGGTCGGCGTGCTCGCCGCAGTGTTCGAAGTCCGCCAGTCCGGTCGCGGCCAGGTCGTGGATGCGGCCATGACGGATGGAAGCGCCTTGCTGATGGCCATGACCTATGCGCTGAAGGCGATGGGCCGCTGGCACAACACGCGCCAGTCCAACGTACTGGACGGTGCGGCCCACTTCTACGACACCTATCGTTGTGCCGACGATCGCTGGCTGGCGGTCGGCCCCATCGAACCCCAGTTCTACAGCCTGCTGCTCGAGCGCTGTGGCATCGACGATCCCGCCTTCGAAGGGCAGTGGGACGAGGCCGCCTGGCCGACGCTCAAGGCACGCCTGGCCGAGGTCTTCCGGAGCCGGCCGCGCGATGCCTGGTGCCAGCTGTTCGATGGCTCCGATGCCTGCGTCACGCCGGTGCTCGACCTCGATGAGGCCCCGATGCACCCTCACAACCGGGCCCGGCAGGCATTCATTGCCCCGAACGGCATCGTGCAGCCTGCGCCCGCGCCGCGCTTTTCGCGCACGCCGGCGCAGGTGGGTCAGCCGCCCTTCCCCGAATGCGGCCGGGACACGGCCGCGGTCCTGGCGGACTGGGGCATCACCGGTTAAGTCCGCCCGCGTCACCAGTACGATACCGGCATGATCGCCGGCACGCGGCCGCGGGCGCCCAACCGCCGCGCTCGCGGCCCACGCGAATCCGCGGCATGCCGGCAGCGGCTCGACCCCACCGGTCGTCCGGGCGCCGTTCCCGCCGGGCCATGCGCTGGCAAAATGCCAGTGACACCTCGACCGAATCCATGGCCCACTCTGTCCGTATTGATTCCCTGCGTCGCCTCGTCGTTGCCCGATTCCAGGGCGCGATCGATTTCGACGATGTCATGGCGTGGCTGGAATCGCTCCACGACATGCCCGACTACCACCCCGCCTACATGGCCGTGGTGGATATGCGCGCCATCTCCCTGAAGCAGTCCCGCGCCGAGAAGGCGGAAGAACTGGCGCGCTACATGGTGGACACCCACCTGTCGACGGGACGCTGGGCGGTCATCGTCAGCGGACCGGTCGCGACGGCCCTGTCGGTGCTCTACCAAACCATCGCCTCGGCCCAGCACCCGATCGGCATTTTCTCGACCCGCGACGCGGCTGCCGCCTTTCTCGGTTGCGACCTCTCCGCCGACCTGCCCTGAGCATTCACGCCCACGGCGCCAGCATCCCGGCGGGGCGGGGCCCGGTCCATCCGCTATACTCCGGCCGCCCGCCATGCCCGTCGACCACTACGAGAACTTTCCTGTTGCCTCGCTGCTGTTGCCGGCTCGCCTGCGCGAACCGGTCGAGGCGATCTATGCGTTCGCGCGTTCGGCCGATGACATCGCCGACGAGGGCAACGCCTCCGCCGACGAGCGACTGGCTGGACTGACGGCCTACCGCGAGTCCCTGGCCGCCATCGAGCGCGGCGAGACGCCAGCGGCCCCCCTCTTCGCCCGCCTCGCCCGCAACGTGCGCGAGTGGGACCTCCCGATCGCCCCGCTGCGCGACCTGCTGGATGCGTTCAGCCAGGACGTGGTCCAGACCCGGTATCGTGATTTCGACGAGCTCCTCGACTACTGCCGGCGCTCGGCCAACCCCGTCGGGCGCCTGCTGCTGCGGCTCTATGGTCACGAGTCAGCCGAGGACCTGCGGCAATCGGACGCGATCTGCACGGCCCTGCAACTGATCAACTTCTGGCAGGACGTCGCGGTGGACTGGGACAAGGACCGGATCTACCTGCCGGCCGACAGCCGTGCCCGCTTCCGGGTCGACGAGGCGCAGATCGGCGAGCGTCGGATCGACGACGCCTGGCGTGCCCTGATGGCCTTCGAGTGCGAGCGGGCGCGCCAGATGATGCAGGACGGCGCCCCCCTCGCCCGTCGGCTGCCGGGTCGCATCGGTTGGGAACTTCGGCTGATCGTCCAGGGGGGCCTGCGAATTCTGGAACGCATCGAGGCAGTCGGCTACGATGTGTTCGATCATCGCCCCGTACTGGGGCGCCCGGACTGGCTGCGCCTCGCCTGGCGGGCCGCGACCCACGGATGAGCATGGACTTCCACCAGTACTGCCAGGACAAGGCCGCCGCCAGCGGCTCCAGCTTCTACTACAGCTTCCTTTTCCTGCCCCCCGAGCGGCGCCAGGCGATCACGGCCCTGTACGCATTCTGTCGCGAGGTCGACGACGTCGTCGATGAGTGCAACGACCCCAACCTGGCGGAGAACAAGCTCGACTGGTGGCGGGGCGAGGTGGCCGCGATGAGCGAAGGCCGCGCGTCGCACCCGGTGACCCAGGCACTGAAGGACGTCTCGACGCGCTTCGATCTGCCGGTCGAGCAGCTGCTCGAGATCATCGACGGCATGCAGATGGACCTGCAGATCGCCCGCTATCCGGATTTTCGCAACCTCCAGCTCTATTGCTATCGCGTCGCGAGCGTGGTCGGCCTGCTGTCGGCCGGCATCTTCGGCTACCAGGATCGCCAGACCCTCAAGTACGCCCATGACCTGGGCATGGCCTTCCAGCTCACGAACATCATTCGCGACGTCGGCGAGGACGCCCGCCGCGGCCGGATCTACCTGCCCATCGACGAGTTGCAGCGCTTCGAGGTGCCGGCCGGGGATCTGCTCGAGGCGAACCACTCCGAGCGTTTCGCCGCGCTGATGGAGTTCCAGTACCAGCGTGCCGAGTCGTTCTACGAGAAGGCCTTCGCCCAGCTGCCCGCCGTCGACCGCAAGGCGCAACGGCCGGGGCTGGTCATGGCCTCGATCTATCGCACGCTGCTGGCGGAGATCCGCGCCGACGGCTTCCAGGTGCTGGACCGGCGTACCTCGCTGACCCCCTTGCGCAAGGTCTGGCTCGCCGGCACCACCTGGATTCGCGGGTGAAACCCGAGATCGCCGTCATCGGCGGCGGCTACGCCGGCCTGGCCTGCGCCGTTGCCCTCGCCCGCTCCGGGCGCGTCCGCGTGACGGTGTTCGAGTCGGGCCGCGTGCTCGGCGGGCGGGCGCGGGTGGTTGCCCGGCCAGACACTCCCCTCGACAACGGCCAGCACCTGCTGATTGGCGCCTATACCCGGACCCTCGGCCTGCTGCGGGCGGTCGGGGTCTCACCGACGGTATTCGAGAGCCTGCCCCTCACCCTCGCCTATCCGGACGGTTTCTGCCTCCGCGCCGCGCGCCTGCCCGCACCGCTCCACCTGGCCCTCGGCATCCTGCGCGCGACGGGCATGGATTGGGCGGACCGCCGGGCGGCGGCGCGGCTGGTCCGCCACCTCAAGCAGCGCCGCTGGATCGTTTCTCCCGATCGGCCGGTGGCGAACCTGCTGCTTGATGCCGGCCAGACCCGGACGATGCGCGAGCGGGTCTGGGAACCGCTCTGCGTGGCCGCGCTGAACACCCCTGTCCGCGAGGCCTCGGCCCAGGTGTTTGCCAACGTGCTGAGGGACAGCCTCGCCGCCGGGGCCTCGGCGAGCGAGATGCTGATCCCGCGCGTTGACCTCTCCGAACTCTTCCCGGTGCCGGCGACGCGCTGGCTGGGCCGGCGCGGACACACGACGCGGACCAGCGATCCGATCAAGGGCATTCGCCTTGAGGACGGCGCCTTCTGGCTCGATGGCGGGCCGACCTGGGCCGGCTACACTCAGGTGGTCATCGCCACCGCGCCCTACCACGCCGGGGCCCTGCTGGCCGGCTTCGACGCCCTCGCCGGACTGGTCCGGTCCCTTGCCGGCTTGACCTACCAGCCGACCACGACCGTCTACCTGAAGCTCGAGTCGGCGCCGCCCATGGCCTATCCCTTGATGGGGCTCACCGGCGGCCCGGCCCAGTGGCTGTTCGATCGTCACCAGTCGGGCGGACCACCCGGCCTGCTGGCAGCGGTGATCAGCGCCCGCGGCGAGCACGACGCCCTGAGCCACGCCGAACTCGAGCTCGCGGTCCAGCGACAGCTCGAGCACGCGTTCGGGCGCTTGCCGAGCGTGGAATGGATTCAGACGATTGCCGAAAAGCGGGCGACCTTTGCCTGTACGCCAGGCCTTGAGCGACCCGGCAATGCGACACCGGTGGACGGCCTCTGGCTGGCGGGCGACTACACCCGCGGGCCCTATCCCGCGACGATAGAGGGCGCCGTACGCAGCGGCGAGGCGGCAGCCAGCGGCGTGCTGTCGCGACTGCGCTGAACGACGGCGAGGCCCCCTCAGGCAGGCTGGCTGTTCTTGACCAGCATCGTGGCGAGTTGCTTGTCGGTCCCGGTAATGTGGAGCATCAGCCAGTCCTTGAGGAACTGCAGCAGTTCCTGCGGATGGATCTCGCCCCGCTCGCACTGGGCCTGGAACTCGAGCACCTGATCGAGCAAGCGCTGGTGATTGGCCTTGTGCGCCTTGGCCACCTCGCCGGGGACGCGCTCCATCAGCGCCTCCTCGCTTTCGAAATGGTAATGCGTGTACTCCACCAGCTCACGCAGGATCAGGCCCGTCGTCGCCTCGGCCTCTCCACGCTGAATCGCGTCGTGCAGGCGATTGAGGATCGCCACCAGCACAGTATGCTGCGCGTCGATCTCCATCTGGCCGGTCGCCAGAGAGGGGGTCCATTCGATCAGCGACATGCTTTCCCGCCTCATGCGAAACTGAAACGTGGATTTTAGCGCGAGCCGCCGTGCGATGCCTCGCAATCGCCGGCTGCACCGGTCTGTGAAAATCATTCCAGCACGATCACCGTGCTTGCGATACGGTCCCGGACGCGAACCTTGATCTGCCTCACAGTCACGAGATCCGGAAGCCACGAGGAAGGCCCGGGATGCGCGCCGGCCCGACGGGAGCTAGCGCTCGGCAAGTTCCGCCTCGACCAGCGCGCCAGCGTGCATGCGCAATTGCCGGTCGCAGCGTGCGGCCAGTTCCTCGTCGTGGGTCACGAGCAGCAGGGTGGTTCCCCGCTCCCGGTTGAGCGAGAACAGAAGCTCGATGATGGCCGCGCCGGTCGTCGCATCGAGGTTCCCGGTGGGCTCATCGGCCAGCAGCAGGGACGGCTCGGTCGCGAACGCGCGCGCCAGCGCCACGCGCTGCTGCTCGCCCCCCGACAGCTGCCGCGGGTAGTGCGCAACGCGCCCGGCCAGGCCAACCCGATCGAGCCACTCCCGGGCCGTGCCCTCGGCGCGGGCCGCGCCCGCCAGTTCGAGCGGCAGCATCACGTTCTCGAGGGCAGTGAGTGCCGGCAAGAGCTGGAAGGACTGGAACACGAACCCGACCTGCTCGCCACGAAGGGCCGCCCGCGCATCCTCGTCGAGGGCGAACAGGGACTGCCCGCGGATGCGGACGTCGCCGCTGCTCGGCGTGTCCAGGCCGGCCAGCAGCCCCAGCAAGGTAGACTTGCCGGACCCGGACGCCCCGACGATGGCGACCGTCTCGCCCTCCCCGACCGCGAAACTCACGTCGTCGAGGATGGTCAAGGGCTGGGTGTCGCCGGAAATGGTCACGACTCGACCAAGGCCGTTCGCCTCGATCACCGGACTGGAGTGAGGAATGACAGGGTTGCGATCCATCGCGGTATGCATTGTCCTTTGTTGGGCCGGCCTGGCACAGGCCGCCACGATACTTGTCTGGGGCGACAGTCTATCGGCAGGCTACGGTCTTCGCGCCGAGCAGGCCTGGCCGAGCCTGCTTGAAACCACCTTGCGCGACCGCGGGCTGGACGCCACCGTCGTCAATGGCAGCATCTCCGGAGAAACCACCGCCGGCGGCCGCTCGCGCCTGCCCGACGCCATCGCCCGCCACCGGCCCGACGTCCTGATCCTCGCCCTCGGCGCCAACGACGGGCTGCGCGGCCTGCCCGCGCGCCTGATGCGCGGCAACCTCGAGGCCATGATCCGTGCCGCCCAGGACGCGGGCGCCCGGGTGCTGCTGGTCGGGATGCGGATACCACCGAACTATGGCCCGGCTTACGCCGCCAAGTTCCAGGAAAGCTTCGAAAAAACGGCGAACGCCCTGAACGTACCCCTGCTGCCCTTCCTGCTGGAGCCCGTTGCACTGGACCGCGGCCGCTTCCAGAGCGACGGGCTGCACCCCACCGCAGAGGCCCAGCCCGCCCTGATGCGCCATGTGCTCGGCGCCCTGCAGCCACTGCTGGAGGGCGCCCGCTGAGATGGCGGGCGCTCAGGCCACCGACAGGGACACCAGACCGGCCGACAGCCCGCCGATCTCGGCGGCACGGTCGAAGCCCGCCTCATGGAAGCAGGCGATCACGGCCGGCACGGCGTCCGGCGAGCAGCTCACCAGCAGGCCACCGCTGGTCTGCGGATCGGTGAGGAGCTTCTGCTGCCAGTCCTGCAGGCCCGGCGCGAGATGGACCTGCTCGCAGTAACCCGCCCAGTTGCGTCCCGAGGCGCCTGTGGCGATGCCTTCGCGAGCAAAGCCGGCCGCCGCCTCGATCAGCGGGATCCGGTCGAACTGCAGGCGTGCCGCCAGGCCCGAGCCCCGGCAGATCTCGAGCAAATGCCCCGCCAGCCCGAACCCCGTCACGTCGGTGAGGGCATGGACCGCCGACATCGCGGCCAGCGTCGGTCCGGGGGTATTGAGACGGGTCGTGTGGTGGATCATCTCTGCGTAGCCCTCCGCGTCCAGCCGCCCCTTCTTCAGGGCCGCCGACAGGATACCCACGCCCAGCGGCTTGCCGAGCACCAGCCGGTCGCCCGGCTGGGCGCCGGCATTGCGCTTGACCTGCGCGGGGTCCACGATGCCCAGGGCAACGAGCCCGTAGATGGGCTCCAGCACGTCAATCGAGTGCCCGCCGGCAATCGGGATACCTGCCTCCCGGCACACGCTCGCGCCGCCTTCGAGGATTCGCCCGACCACCTCCCCCGGCAGCTTGTCGAGGGGCATGCCCACGACGGCAAGGGCCATGATCGGCGTCGCGCCCATGGCGTAGATGTCCGAGATCGCATTGGTCGCGGCAATCCGGCCGAAATCGAACGGGTCGTCGACAATCGGGGTGAAGAAATCGGTGGTGGCCACGATGGCCTGACGCTCGTTGAGCTGGTAGACGGCGGCGTCGTCCGCCGTCTCGGCCCCCACCAGCAGCTGTGGCGGCACGATGCCGGCGGGCGCGCGCGACAACAGGTCGGCGAGGACGGCCGGCGCGATTTTGCAGCCGCATCCGCCACCGTGGGAAAATTGCGTGAGTCTGATCGTTTCCATTGACCGATCCGCCCCTTCCGGGCGGTCTTGAGACAGTCGCCCGAACGGGCAGGGATTGCATGAACAAAGGCGTCGCGACCGTAGCACAGCTGGATGAGTTTGACGAGATCATCGACGTCCGCTCACCGGCGGAGTTCGAGGAGGACGCCATCCCCGGCGCGATCAACTGCCCCGTCCTCGACAACGACGAGCGCGCGCGCGTCGGCACCATCTACAAGCAGGTGTCGCCCTTTGAGGCGCGCCGCCTCGGTGGTGCGCTGGTGGCCGCCAATCTGGCGCGTCACCTGCTCGAGAAGTTCCAGGACCGGCCCAAGAAGTGGCGACCGCTCGTCTATTGCTGGCGAGGTGGCCAGCGCAGCGGCTCGTTCGTCAGCTGGATGCGGATGATCGGCTGGGACGCGCACCAGCTCGACGGCGGCTACAAGGCCTGGCGCCGCGAGATGGTCCAGGCGCTTGACGCCCTGGCACCCCGCATCGACTGGCGGGTCGTCTGTGGCGCCACCGGCAGCGGCAAGACGCGCGTCCTGGAGGCCCTCGCCGCCGCTGGCGCGCAGGTGCTCGACCTGGAGGGCCTGGCGCGCCACAAGGGATCGGTGCTGGGATCGATCCCGGGCACGCCGCAGCCGAGCCAGAAGCGCTTCGAGTCCGAGACCTGGGCCATCCTGCGACGCCTGGACCCGGCCCGGCCGGTCTACGTCGAGGCCGAGAGCAAGAAGATCGGCCGCACCCATGTGCCGGACGCCCTCATCGGGGCGATGCGGGCCAGCCCCTGCGTGGCCATCGACGCCACGCGCGACGCGCGCCTCGCGTTCCTGCTGCGCGACTATGCCTACCTGGGTGACGACGTGGCCGATCTCAAGTTTCGCATCTCGTGCCTCAAGAGCCTGCAAAGCAACGAGACCCTCGACCGCTGGTGCGCGCTGGCGGACGCCCGCGACTTCCGGACCCTGTTCGGCGAATTCATCGACCAGCACTACGACCCGCTCTACCATCGCAGCCAGAATCACAACTACGTGCGCTTCGGCGAAGCCCGCCACTACGACTGCGACGACCTCGGAGAGGCCGGCGTCAGTCGGCTGGCCGCGCGGATCCTGGCAGACGAGGCCGGTTGAGCGATCAGGCGGCGGGGGGCAGGACCGTGGGTGTGCCGCCCCGCACCGCGCAGATACGCTGGACCATCGCCGGCTTGGGCGAGTCCACCTGGCCCTGCTCGAAGGCGACCACCGTGAACGGCCCCGCGACATGTTCGATCAGCTCGCCCGGGCGCAACAGGAAGTCGGGGTTCGACGGCTTGCCGAAGCGCTCGTTGCCCACCATGAAGGTCTCGGCGATCAGCACGCCGCCTGGCGCAACCAGCGCCAGCATCATCGCGAAGCGCGGCCGGAACAGGTAGTTGGTCATGACCAACGCGTCGAATTGCCGCCCGCCGAAGGGCCAGGGACCCTCCTCGAGGTCGGCCCGGTGCGGCCGGATGTTGTGCAGACCGGCGAGCAGGTCGAGCGACGGGGCGTCGCGATCGACGGCCTCGACCCGATAGCCGCGGGAGGCCAGCCAGCGCGCGTGCCGACCGCCGCCGCAGGCGTAGTCCAGCACTTCGCCCCCCGCGACGATCAGCGGCGCGAAGCGGACCAGCCAGGGCGATGGCGCGCCATACGGCGTATGGGCCAGGCCGCTCACCGGTCGATCCCCGCCAGGCACAGGTATTTCATCTCGAGGTACTCGTCGATGCCGTAGCGCGACCCCTCGCGACCGATGCCGGATTGCTTGATGCCGCCGAACGGCGCCAGTTCGCTCGACATCACGCCGGTGTTGATGCCGACCATGCCGTACTCCAGTTCCTCGCCGACCCGGAAGATGCGGCCCACGTCGCGCGAGAAGAAATAGGCCGCCAGACCGTACTCGGTCTCGTTGGCCATCCGGATCGCCTCTTCTTCCGTGTGGAAGCGGAACAGGGGCGCGACCGGGCCGAAGATCTCCTCCCGGGCGACGCGCATCCGCGTCGTCACGTCGGCGAGCACGGTCGGTTCGAAGAAGCGCCGGCCCCGCGGATGGCGCCGGCCGCCGGTCAGGATGCGCGCGCCGAGAGTGACCGCATCGAGGACATGGGCCTCGACCTTGGCGATGGCATCCTCATCGATCAGTGGTCCCAGGTGCGTGCCGCTGTCGCGCCCGTCCCCCACGCGCAACTGGGCGACTGCGGCCGCAAGGCGTTCGGCGAACTGGTCATAGATGCCGTCCTGCACCAGCAAACGGTTGGCGCAGACACAGGTCTGCCCCGTGTTCCGGTACTTCGACGCCAGCGCCCCCTGGACGGCCGCATCCACGTCGGCGTCGTCGAAGACGATGAACGGCGCGTTGCCGCCCAGCTCGAGCGAGAGCTTCTTGACCGTCGGCGCACACTGCCCCATCAGCAGGCGGCCTACTTCGGTCGAGCCGGTAAAGGAGAGCTTGCGTACCAGCGGGCTGTCGGTCAGCTCGCGGCCGATCACCACCGGGTCACCGGTCACCACGTTGAAGACCCCGGCGGGAAATCCTGCGCGCACGGCCAGTTCACCCAGTGCCAGCGCGGTAAGCGGTGTCTGCTCCGCCGGCTTCACGACCACCGGGCAACCGGCGGCCAGGGCGGGCGCCACCTTGCGCGCCACCATGGCGGCCGGGAAGTTCCAGGGGGTGATCGCCGCGCACACGCCGATGGGCTGGCGGATCACCATCAGCCTGCGATCCGGGCGATTGGTGGGAATGGTGTCGCCATAGACCCGCTTGCCCTCCTCGGCGAACCACTCCACGTAGGCAGCGGCACTCGCCACCTCGTTGCGCGCCTCGCCAAGGGGCTTGCCCTGCTCCGCGGTCATCAGGTGCGCCAGGTCCTCGGCGTGGGCCAACATCAGGTCGTGCCAGCGCTTGAGGATCTTGAAGCGCTCCCGCGCGAGCATGTCGCGCCAGGGCTTGCGCACCCGCTCGGCCGCGTCGATGGCCGCCCTGACCTCGGCAGCCGACAGGGCGGGCACGGTCGCCAGGGGGAGCTCGGTGGCCGGATCCGTCACCGGCATCGTGCTTCCATCGCCGGCGGCGAGCCAGTCGTTGTCAATGAGACAGCGCTGGCGCAACAGATCGGGGTCGTTCAGCTCGAGCATGGCCTTCGCGGGTAATTGAGGGCGCGGGTTCGCGGGAGACCGGATTCTAAGCCCCCACCGCCACTTGCGCATCCCGCGGTCCGAGGTCAAGCGTCTGGCGGTCGCGCTGGCGTCTGCCGGGTCTGAGGACACGGCGCGCCTGCTTGCCTGGGTAACCCCCGGCCAGCGGACGCCACGCGGCCAGCGGGCCCGGCAGGCCCCGGTCCAAGGGTTGAGGCGGTGAGCCCGCACGAATTCGTTGCGCTCGTCGCCAGGAGGGCCCGCCCCTGGCTTCCTCGCGCGCGCCGTCGCGCAGGCTCACCGCCTCAACGCGATCCGCCCTACACGTGCCCACAGACCCTCACCCCCCGCGCGTGCTCGCGGCGACACCACGACGTATCATTCGCCGGGTCAGCCCCCAAAGGATCCATTGTGGTCATTGCCCCGCCCTCCATTCCCTGCGCATCCTGCTTACCGGCCCGCGTTGGCGGGCGCCGTCATGCATGGCGCGATGCACCCGGGGCTACCGGCCGATGACTTCCGGATCACGCATCCAGCGCCTGGCGCAGCGCAAGATCGTCGCCCGCGCGGTGCTCCTGATCGGACTCCTGCTCGCCATCCTGGCGAGCCTCGCCGTGCACCGCGCCCTGCAGGAGAACGCGCAGCATCGGCTCGCCTCCGCCGCACGCAGTGGCGCCACCTATATCGCGGCCTTCCTCGATGCCCTCGACCTGCTGCTGGTCGCCCGGCCCCAATCCGCCGATGCGGCGAGCCTGCGGGACGAGCTCGCCAAGCGCCTTGGCCAACCCCTCGAGAACCGCCTCGCCATCGAGGGCACGCCCGCCGTCGGCTTGGCCGAGCACCTGCCCACGGATGCGCTCCGACTGGAGCTTCGCTTGCCCGACGGCTGGTCGCAAACCTACTCGATGGCACGCCTGCTCGACGAGGCGAGTGCCGGCGACGAGCGCATCGCGCTGGCCCTTGGCCGCGCCTCGCCCGAGCCCCTCGAGGGCATTGCCGTGGCCCTGCCGGGTGCCTTTCCGACCTGGGCGGTGTATGCCACCTACCGGGGGCCCGAACTGACCGGCTGGCAGCGCCACCTGCCCCTGGCCAGCGGAGGCGTCATCGCGCTGGCCGCACTGTTCGCCTACCAGATCCTGAAGCGGCTGCAGAATCGCTACGAGTTCGCCGTCGCGTTCAGCCAGACCGTCTCCGAGATTGCCGAATCGAACCAGAGGCGGCTGCTCGACTTCATCGAGCTGTCGGCGGACTGGCTGTGGGAAGTGGACGGCCAGCACCGATTCACGCTGGTGAGCAACGGAATCCGTTCAACGACCTCCATGGACCCGTCGGACTTCATCGGCAAGCGCCCCTGGGAGATGCCAATCGAGGAACTGGGCGAGAGTTTCTGGGACGACTACCGGCAACGGGTCGTTGCCCGCCAGGAGCTGCGCGTCGTCACCCCGCTCCGCGACCCGACCGGCCGCCTCCGCCACCTGGAATTCATCGGCCGCCCGATGGTCGAGCGCAACGGCCATTTTCTCGGCTATCGCGGCGTTGGCCGGGATCTCACGGCGCGGATCGAGGCGACCCAGGTCCAGCGCGCCAGCGAAGAGCGCTTCCGCGACCTGGTGGCCTTGTCGTCGGACTGGTACTGGGAGCAGGATGCCGCCCTGCGGTTCACCGACATTGCCACCGCCGGTGGCACGCTGGCGCCATGGATCCGGGAGCGCTGGCTCGGCCACAGCCTGCCCCAGATCGCCAATGAGCCCGAAGAGTCGGGCACCTGGCGTGAGCTGGTGAGCGCCCAGCGGGGTGGGCGGGATTTCTCCGACTACATCTTCCGCATCGCCGATGGTCGGCCCGACGCGGGCTGGTACGCCATCTCCGGTCGCCCGTTGTGCGATGAGCAGGGCGACGTGATCGGCTACCGGGGCGTCATTCGCGACATCACGGCCGAGCGCCAGGTGCAGGAGGCGCTCGCCGAAAGCGAGGCCCGCTACCGCACGACCTTCCAGCAGGCGCCGGTCGGGATTGCCAGCCTCAGCCTCGACGCCAAGTGGGTCGAAACCAACGACACCCTCTGCCAGATGCTCGGCTTCAGCCGCGACGAGCTGGTCGGCCGCGCCGCGCTGCTGGTGACCCATCCGGACGACCGCCCCGCGGAGCGCCGCGCCCTCGAGTGCATTGCCGACGGCTCCTGGCCCACCCACACGCGCGAGAAACGCTTCACGCGCAAGGACGGCACCGAGCTGTGGGTCCGGATGAACCTCAGCCTGCTGCGCGATCAGGGCGGCGAGGCACGCCAGTTCATCGCCGTCTTCGAGGACATCGACGAGCGGATCGCTGCGTTGCGCGCGCTCCATGCCAGCGAGGCGCGCTATCGCAGCCTGGTGGATCTCTCGCCGGACGCCATCTTCGTTCACCACCAGGGCGTCATCCGGTTTGCCAACCCGGCCTGCGTCAAGCTCTTTGGCGCCGCAACCGAAGGCGAACTGGTCGGCCGCCAGATGCTCGACCTGGTCGACAGCGAGCGCCAGGCGGACACGCGCCACCGGATGGCCGGCCTGCTGGAGCGCTCGACCAGTGGCGGCTCGACCCCCGAGCAGTTCCAGTTCCGACGCATCGACGACGCGCCGGTCGATGTCGAGGCGACGGCCGTCAATGTCGAGCTGGACGACGAGCGGGTCGTGCTCTGCGTCCTGCGCAACATTGCCGAGCGCCTGGCCGCCCAGCGCGCCCTGCGCGACAGCGAAGCGCGCTATCGGGACGTGGTCGAATCGGTGAATGAGGTCATCTTCCAGACCGACGACCAGGGCCGCCTGACCTTCCTCAACAGCGCGTGGCCAAAGATCTCGGGCTTCGGCATCGCCGAGAGCCTGGGTGCCCGCCTGTCGGACTTCTTCCATCCAGATGACCGCAGCAAGTTCCAGCGCCGCGTTGCCCACCTGCTGAGCTCGCCCGGCAGCCACTTCGAGGCGGAGCTGCGGCTTCGCACGGCCGGCGGCGAGATCCGCTGGATCGAGGCCACCACGCGCCCGATCCCCGCCAACGACGGCACCGTGTCGGGCATCAATGGGTCGCTCGATGACATCTCGACCCGCAAGATCGCCGAGCTGACGCTCAAGAACATCAATCACGAACTCGAGAACCGGGTCCAGTTGCGCACCGCCGAGCTGGAGGCGTCGAACCGCGAGCTGGAGGCCTTCTCCTACTCGGTCTCCCACGACCTGCGGGCGCCGCTGCGGGCCATCGACGGCTTCGCCCACGTCCTCGAAGAAGACTACCGCGAGCGGCTCGACCAGCTCGCACTGCAGTATCTGCAGCGCATCCGCGCCGCCAGCCACCGGATGGCGAACCTGATCGACGACCTCCTCGAGCTGGCCCGCCTCACGCGGCAGACCCTGCGCAAGGAGTCGGTGGACCTGTCCGAGCTGGCCGCCCAGATCGTCGAAGACCTGCGCGCCGAGAGCCCCGACCGACGGACCGACCTCGAGGTCACGGCCGGCCTCGTGGTGCAGGCGGACCGGGTACTGATCCGCGTCGTGATGGAAAACCTGCTGCGCAATGCCTGGAAGTTCAGCGCCGAGCGCGAGACGGCCAAGCTGCGCTTCTTTGCGGAGCGACGTGACGAGCAGCTGGCCTACTGCGTCGCCGACAACGGCACCGGCTTCGACATGAACCACGCGGGCAAGCTGTTCCAGCCCTTCCAGCGCCTCCACCGCCACAGCCAGTACGAAGGCTCGGGCATCGGGCTGGCGACGGTACAGCGCATCATTCAGCGCCACGGCGGCCGGGTCTGGGCAGAATCCGCCCCCGGCGAAGGGGCGCGCTTCTATTTCACGCTCAGCTGATACGAGTTGTCTCTTCCATGCAACGCTTGTCGCACCCCATCGGGCTTTGTGCCAGAATTCAGTTGCTGCGCCGCAATAGGACGCCGGTCGATTCAAGCCCGGGCCGGCGGTACCGATAAGACGGGATGCAGCACAACCGACACGCGCCATCAGGCGCAGGCCCTGCCGGCGACCGGCCGACCAGGCTGGGCACGATGAATAAGAGCCGGATCCGCACCGACTCCCGTCCGGGGGCCCCAAGATGAAGGAACGCCACTACCTCACCCCGCTATTCGAGCCCCGCTCCGTCGGCATCATTGGTGCCAGCGAGACCGAGGGGTCGATTGGCACTGTCCTCGTCCGCAACATGCTCGAGGGCGGCTTCAAGGGTCGTCTGTTCGCCGTCAATCCCAACCGCGAGAAGGTCTTCGACGTCCCGTGCTTCCGCTCGGTCGAGGATATCCCGCAGCGGCTTGATCTGGCCGTGATCGCGACGCCCGCCTCGACCGTGCCCGGCATCGTCGATGCCTGCGGCCACGCCGGCACCAAGGCGATCGTGATCCTGTCGGCGGGCTTCAGTGAAGCCGGTCCCCGCGGCGCCGCGCTGGAGCGCGCCGTTCTCGAGACCGCCCGGCGCCACCGGCTCCGCATCCTGGGGCCGAACTGCCTCGGCATCATTCGCCCCGACCTGGGCCTCAACGCATCGTTCGCCCAAGGTCATGCCCACAAGGGATCGATCGCCCTGGTCTCCCAGTCGGGCGCCCTGTGCACCGCGATTCTCGACTGGGCCAAGCCGAACAACGTCGGCTTCTCGAATGTCATCTCCCTCGGCGCGTCCAGCGACATCGACTTCGGCGAAGTCGTCGAGTACCTGATGTCGGACCCCCGCACCGAGAGCATCTTCCTGTACGTGGAAGGCGTCCGCGACGCCCGCCGCTTCATGAGCGCGCTGCGCGGCGCGGCGCGGGTCAAGCCGGTACTGGTGATCAAGGTGGGACGCAACCCGGCCGGCTCGGCGGCGGCCCTGATGCACACCGGCGCGATGGTCGGCGAGGATGCCGTCTTCGATGCCGCCCTGCGCCGATCCGGGGCCGTGCGGCTCTACAACATCGGGCAGATGTTCGCCGCGGCCAGTGCCCTCTTCACGCACTTCCACCCGCGGGGCGACCGCCTGCTGGTCATGACCAACGGTGGCGGTCCGGCCGTGATGGCGGCCGACCGGGCTGCCGACCTGGGCATCCCGCTGGCGCAGCTCAGCGAGGGCACGGTCGCGAAGCTCAACGAGTTCCTGCCGCCCGCCTGGTCCAAGGGCAACCCGATCGACCTGCTGGGTGACGCCGATGCCGAGCGCTACGGCAAGACCCTCAGCACGGTGCTCGAGGACCCCAGCGTGGACGGCGTGCTGACGATCATGACGCCCCAGGCGCTGACCTCGCCCACCGAGGTCGCCCGCCAGATCATCGAGATCGACAAGAAGGCCGACAAGCCGATCCTCGCCTGCTGGATCGGGCGCGAGATGGTGCTCGAGGCGCGGCGCCTGTTCGTCGAGGCTGGCGTGCCATCGCTGCGCACGCCCGAACCGGCCGTCGAGCTGTTCAGCCAGATCTCGGCCTACTACAAGAACCAGAAGCTGCTGGTCCAGACCCCCGCGTCGCTTCTTTCGCACCTCAAGCCGCCCTCCATCGAGAGTGCCCGGCTGGTGATCGAGACGGCCCTGTCCGAGCGCCGCAAGGTACTGAACGAGATGGAATCCAAGGCGCTGCTGGCGGCTTTCCGGATTCCCATCGCCCAGACTGTCGTGGCCCGCTCGGCCACCGAAGCCATGGTCCTGGCCGAAGAGATCGGCCTGCCGGTGGTGATGAAGATCGACTCCCCGAACATCACCCACAAGGCGGATTCGGGCGGCGTCCGCCTCAACCTGAACAATCTCGCCGCGGTGCGCACCGCCTACCAGGAGATCCTCGACAGCGTCCGCAAGAGGCACCCGGATGCGCGCGTCAACGGCGTCGCCATCGAGCCGATGATCGCGAAGCCGAATGGCCGGGAGTTGATGGTCGGCAGCACGCGCGACGCGGTCTTCGGTCCGGTCGTGACCTTTGGCGAAGGCGGCAACCGGGTGGACGTCCATCGTGACCGCTCGGTCGCGCTGCCGCCACTGAACCCCTACCTGGCCCGCGACCTCATCCGCTCCGCGCGCATCGCGCCGATGCTCGACGAGTTCCGGACCATGCCGCCCGCCGACATGCAGTCGCTCGAGTTCGTTCTGCTCCGCGTCTCGGAGATGATCTGCGAGCTGCCGTGGATCCGCGAGCTCACCATCAATCCGCTGATCGTCGATGAGCATGGCGCCGTCGCGGTGGACGCCCGCATCGTCGTCGACAACGTGGCGCCGGGGGCCGATCGCTATTCGCACATGGCGATCCACCCCTATCCGTCTCACCTCATCAGCACCTGGCAGTCGGAAGGCACCCAAGTGACGATCCGGCCGATCAAGCCGGAGGATGCGGACATCGAGGTCGAGTTCGTGCGCAACCTGTCGCCCGAGACCAAGTATTTCCGCTTCATGAACACGGTGCGCGAGCTGCCGCCGGCGATGGTCGTGCGCTTGACGCAGATCGATTACTTCCGCGAGATGGCCTTTGTCGCAACGGTTCCGCGTGGCGGTGGCGAAGACGGCGAGATCGAAATCGGCGTCTGCCGCTATGCGGTCAATCCGGATGGCGAGAGCTGCGAGTTCGCGGTGGTCGTGGCGGACGAGTGGCAGCATCGCGGCCTCGCCCGCAAGCTGATGGGCATCCTGATCGAGACGGCGCGCGACCGCAGCCTGAAGTACATGAACGGGGTCTTCCTGGCCGAAAACGAGCGGATGCTCCGCTTCGTCCAGAACCTCGGCTTCATCCTCTCGAACGACCCCGAGGACAATACCGTCAAACTGGGCGTGCTGGCGCTTCAGCAGTTCTGATCGCCTCCCTGACCGTGCAGGCGCCGCCTCGACAGGCGGCGTTTTTTCTTGACGCGCAGCGGGCGCACAATGGCGCCATGACGCGACCAGAGAAGTCGATGAATGCCCTCGAGCGACTGCCCAACCTCGGGCCAAAATCGGCTGCCTGGCTGGCCCGGGTGGGCATCCACGACATTGAGACCTTGCGTGCCCTTGGCGTGGATGAGGCCATTCGGCGGCTGCTGGCAGCCGACATCCGGCCTTCGCTGAACCTTGCCTACGCGCTTCACGCCGGACTCCAGGGGCGCCACTGGCAAGCCCTGGACGCCGACGAGCGCAGCGCCCTGATCCTGATGATGGACGGCCTGCGGGCCGCCCGGGACGACGCCAAGGCGATGGCACGCACCTGAGCGCCCGCGCCGCGCTCGCCGCGCGAACGACTCGCATGGCCCGACCGGGCTATCATCGGGCCATATGACGCGCTCGGACCCGTCCGTCGCACACACGGCCCTGCGCCACCACCGCCATACGACACCACCATGGACAGAATCGACACCATCGAGCTGCACGGCCAGCCCGCACTGCGTCTCACCTGCGATAGCGGCGCGACCGCCGCGCTCTCCCTGCTCGGCGGGCAGGTGCTCTCCTGGCGGACGGCGGACGGGGTCGAACGCCTCTACCTGTCGGAACAGGCAGATTTCGGCGGCGCCACCGCGATCCGCGGCGGCATCCCCATTTGCTGGCCGCAGTTCGCCAACCAGGGCAAGCTGCCCAAACATGGTCTGGTCCGGACACGTCGCTGGTCCCAGGTGGACACCCGGGCCGAAAACGGCTTCGCGCTGGCCACGATGGGCGTGACCGACGACGATTCGAGCTACGCCATGTGGCCCTATGCGTTCGAGCTGGAACTGAGCGTCCTGCTCGAGGACAGCCGACTCGCCATCGAGTTCGAGGTCGTCAATACCGGACACGGTCCCTTCGTTTTCACAGGTGCCCTTCACACCTATCTGCGGGTCACGGAGGTTGAGGAGGTGCGCCTCGAGGGCCTGGCCAACAGCGAGTTCCGCGACAAGACCCAGGGCAGCGAGCTGCGCCGCGACAGCGGCGATCATCTGGCCATCGACCGCGAAACCGACCGGATCTACCCCGGAATCGACAACGCCCTGCTCCTGCGCGACCGAAATCGCAGCCTCGCGATCCATGCCGAGGGCTTTCCCGACGTGGTGGTCTGGAACCCCTGGGAAGACAGCTGCCGCTCGCTGCCCGACATGGCGGACGCCGACTTCAGACGCATGCTGTGCGTCGAGGCGGCCGCGGCCGCGCGGCCGGTCGAACTGGCGGCGGGCGAGTCCTGGATCGGGCGCCAGACCTTGCTGGCCCTGTAGGCAGGCCCCCCGGTTGACCTGGCGGCATTCGTCCCCACCTCGTCTTGGATGACCCGAACAGGAGATGCCATGTCCCGCTTCAGCCAGGACGTCACCGCCGCCAATTTCCAGTCGGCTGTGATCGCCGCCTCTCACGAAGCCCTCGTCCTGGTCGATTTCTGGGCCGAGTGGTGCGGCCCCTGCCAGACCTTGAAACCCCTGCTGGAAAAGATCGTGGACAGCTACGAGGGGCGTGTCCGGCTCGCCAAGATCGACTCCGACCGGGAGCAGGAACTGGCCGCCCGCTATCAGGTGCGATCGATTCCGAACGTCAAGGCCTTTCTCTCGGGCCGGCTGGTCGACGAATTCACCGGGGCCCTGCCGGAGGGCGCGCTGCGCGCGTTCATCGACCGCTGGCTGCCCTCGCCGATGCAGGCGACCCTCGACGCCGCCATTGCGTCGCGCCAGGCAGGCGACCTCGACCGGGCCGAAGCGCTTCTCCGCGACGCCATCGCCGGGGACGAAGGGCTCGAGCCCGCCCATCTCGAGCTGATCGATCTGCTGATCCAGCGTGGCGAGACCGACGCAGCCGACGCGCTGCTCAAACCGCTCGCTGCGCGGGCCCGGGACGAACAGCGGATTCGGGAACTCCAGGCCCGTCTCGCGCTCGCGCCCGCGAGCGACGCCGAATGCGATCTGCCAGCCCTGCAGGCGCGGGTCGCCGCTGCGCCGGATGACCTCGAGGGCCGACTCGCCCTGGGCAAGCGCTTGGCCGCCGCGGCGCGGTGGGACGAGGCGCTGGAGGTACTGCTGGAGATCGTGCGCCGCAACAGGGACTTTGGCGACGACATCGGCCGCCGGACAATGCTCGACGTATTCAACCTGATGCCATCGGGCGACCCGGCGATCCGCAGCTGGCGGGCCCGCCTGGCCCAGGTGATCAATCGCTGAGCGACGCGCTCGGGGGAATGCCGTCGAGCCAGTCGAGCACCGTACGTCCGTCCACCCAGACATCGGCGCGCAGGAAGCCTGAGCTCGGATCGGTGCGACCGTCCAGGGTCACCTCGCCCACATCAAGCACCCGCTGCAGGCGCTGGCGCGCGTGATCGTTGCGCAAGCCGGGACGGGACGCAAGGCTGTTCACCAGAACGGGAATACCCTCGTAGTAAAAGCGGCACCCATCAATGGCGTAAGCCCTTCCCGCCGCCACCGCGCGACGGGCGGGGCGTTCGTTGACGGGCATCGCCGGCAGGGCCAGGCCCTCCAGCCGGGCATCATCCGGTCCGGCAGCGGTCGTCGAAACCGGCAAGGCGATCAGCCCGCTCAGGATCGCAGCGCGGATGAGACAAGCATACGGGGCGGTCTGGCGTTTCATTTTGGTCGGAGCAGCAGGGGGAAGAGGGGATCCGCCGGACGCGCCAACTTGCGACCGACACCCGTCTTTCGGCAAGATTCGCGCCTTTCTTGAATTCATCATTCCCCATGCTGCCTCCGATCTCCCATCGCCTTGCCCATGAACTCGCCGCCGCGATCCCGCAGGTCGAGGCCGCCATGCGGCTGCTCGACGAAGGCGCCAGCGTTCCCTTCATCGCGCGCTACCGCAAGGAAGCCACCGGCGGACTCGATGACACCCAGCTGCGCAACCTCGAGACCCGGCTCGCCTATCTGCGTGAACTGGAAGACCGGCGTGCGAGCGTCATCGAGCTGGTGCGCGAACAGGGCAAGCTGACGGACGCGCTCGAGGCTGCGTTTCTCGGCGCCGAGACCAAACAGGTGCTCGAAGACCTCTACCTGCCCTACAAGCAGAAGCGGCGGACCAAGGCGCAGATTGCCCGCGAGGCCGGCATCGAGCCGCTGGCCGACCGCTTGCTGTCAGACCCCGGCCTGACTCCCGAGGAGGCGGCGGCCGACTTCCTCAACGCCGATGCTGGCTTCGCCGACACCAAGGCCGTCCTCGACGGCGCGCGCCAGATCCTGATGGAGCGTTTCGCCGAGCACGCGCCGCTGCTCGCGTCCCTGCGCGACTACCTCGCCGAGCATGGCACCCTCGTGTCGACCGTGATCGAGGGGAAGGAGAGCGAAGGCGCAAAGTTCCGGGACTGGTTCGACTTCCGCGAGCCGCTCGCCAGGATCCCTTCCCACCGTGCGCTGGCTCTGCTGCGTGGCCGTAACGAAGGGGTGCTCCGGGTCCAGCTGGGCCTCGACAGCGACCCGGCCGACGGCACGCCTCGCAGCGACCCGCATCCCTGCGAGACCCGCATTGCCGCAGCCTTCGGCATCCGCGACGAGAGCCGGCCGGCTGACGCCTGGCTTCGCGATACCGTTCGCTGGGCCTGGAGCGTCAAGATCTCGCTCCACCTCGAGCTGGAGCTGGTGTCGGCGCTGCGCGAGCGGGCGGAAGAGGAAGCCATCCGCGTCTTCGGCGCCAACCTGAAGGATCTGCTGCTGGCGGCGCCAGCCGGCCCCAAGGCCACCCTCGGACTGGACCCGGGCCTGCGGACAGGCGTGAAGGTAGCCGTCGTCGACGCCACGGGCAAGCTGCTCGACACCGCCACGATCTACCCCCATGAGCCCCGCCGCGACTGGCAGGGTTCCCTCGAGACCTTGGCGAGCCTCGTCGCGCGCCACCGGGTGTCGCTGATCGCCATCGGCAACGGAACCGCGTCGCGGGAGACCGAGCGTCTCGCCGCCGAGCTGATTGCCGCCCGCCCCGGCCTGACCAAGGTCGTGGTGTCGGAGGCCGGGGCGTCGGTTTATTCGGCATCGGAACTGGCCGCGCGGGAGTTTCCCGACCTCGACGTCAGTCTGAGGGGAGCCGTGTCGATTGCGCGCCGCCTGCAGGACCCGCTGGCCGAACTGGTCAAGATCGACCCGAAGTCGATCGGGGTCGGCCAATACCAGCACGACGTCAGCCAGTCCCTGCTGGCGCGACGCCTGGACGCCATCGTCGAGGACTGCGTCAACGCCGTCGGCGTCGACGTCAATACCGCGTCGGCCGCCCTGCTGTCGCGTGTGTCGGGCCTCAACGCCGGTCTGGCCGGCGGCATCGTCGCCCACCGCGATGCGAACGGCCCCTTCCGTCGGCGTGAGGCCCTGCTCGACGTCCCCCGCCTGGGCGCCAAGACCTTCGAGCAGGCGGCCGGCTTCCTGCGTATCATGGCCGGCGACAACCCGCTCGATGCCTCGGCGGTCCACCCAGAAGCCTACCCGGTGGTCGAGCGCATCCTGGCCGACGTCCAGCGCAAGGCGGCGGACATCATCGGCGACAAGGCCCTTCTGGCCCGCCTGGATGCGGCACGCTACACCGACGAACGCTTCGGCCTGCCGACGGTCCGAGACATCCTCCAGGAGCTGGACAAGCCTGGCCGGGACCCGCGCCCGGAATTTCGTACGGCGCGGTTCCGCGACGGGGTCGAGACCCTGCGCGACCTCGAGGCCGGCATGCAGCTCGAGGGCGTGGTGACCAACGTCACCAACTTCGGCGCTTTCGTGGACATCGGCGTGCACCAGGACGGGCTGGTTCATATCTCGGCACTCAGCGAACGCTTCGTGCGCGACCCGCGCGAAGTCGTCAAGGCGGGCGACATCGTGCGCGTCAAGGTGCTCGAGGTGGATCAGGCCAGGAAGCGGATTGCCCTGACCATGCGCCTGTCGGATACCCCACCGCGCCAGGCGGCCGGCGACACGCCGCCGGCGCACAAGCGCCCGGGCGGCAGCCGGCGCGATGCCCGTCCGGCCGGACAAGCGACGGGCGGTGCGATGGCCTCTGCCCTCGCCCGCGCCATGAAACGATAGAATCAGTAGGTTTCCCCTGCCCGCCCGCGCCCCATGAAGATCTACGGCATCCGCAACTGCGACACCATGAAGAAGGCCTTCGCCTGGCTCGACGAACACGGCGTCGACTACGAGTTTCATGACTACAAGAAGCTCGGCATCGACTCGGCAAGGCTGCATGCCTGGTGCAAGGTGCTGGGCTGGCGAACGCTGGTCAATACCCGCGGCACCACCTGGCGCCGCCTCAGCGACCAGCAGAAGACCATCGAGACCCAGTCGGCTGCCGTACAGCTGATGAAGGACAACACCAGCCTGATCTGCCGGCCGGTCGTCGAGACCGACACCGGCCACCTGCTGGTCGGCTTCTCACCGGCGACCTTCAACAGCTTCCTGGCGCGCAAGGACGACGGCGCATGAACTCAGACAGCTACGTCCGCCGCTTCCTGCTCGAGGATCTCGACATCCGTGGCGCCGTCGCTCACCTCGGGGACGTCTGGCAGCACCTGCTGCGCGGCCGCGACTATGACGACGCGACGCGCGGGCTGGTCGGACAGATGGCGGCCGTGACGGCGGTCATCGCGGGCAACCTGAAGCAACCTGGCCGCCTGACCTTCCAGCTGCAGGGGCATGGTCCGGTCCGGCTGATGGTCGTGGATTGCGACGCGAGCCTGAACATCCGTGGCTACGCCCGGACGGAAGCCGCGCCCGACAGCGCGTCCCCGGCCATCCTGTTCGGCGATGGGCACCTGCTGCTGACCCTCGACATCGACGGCCTCGAGCAACCCTACCAGAGCTTCGTGCCGATCGAAGGCGACAACCTCGCCGAACTCTTTTCCGGCTACCTGGCCCGCTCGGAGCAACAGGAGACCACCCTCTTTCTCGCCGCCGACGCGTCGAGCGCGGCCTGCCTGTTCCTGCAGAAGCTGCCCGATGCGGACCACAAGGATCCGGATGGCTGGGCACGGGTCCGGCAGCTGGCCGCCACGGTGCGTGACGAAGAGCTGCTCCGGCTCGACTGCGAAGCCCTGCTGTTCCGCCTCTTTCACGAGGAAACCGTCCGGGTCTTCGACGCACGCCCCGTCCGGCACGACTGGCCGGCCAACCGCGAGAAAGCCGCCGACCTGTTGCGCAGCCTGGGCCGGGAGGAACTCGAGCGCATACTGGTCGAGGATGGCGAGGCCCGTATCCGGGATGATCTCTCGAACCACGAGTACCACTTTGACGCCAGCGATCTGCGCGCGCTGCTCGAACACCCACCGACCCTGCAGTGACCCGGGGCCCGGGGGGTTCGCCAACTTGCCCGCAACCCCCCTGAAAAGTAGACTCTGCTGATTTATCCGGCCCACCATTCGATGACCGACGCATCCTCCGCCAAGCCCGTGGAATTCAAGGGCGGCACCCTGACCGTGACCAGCGCCCTCCTGCGCGAGACCGAGCCGGCACGGCTGGCCGACGCGCTGCATGTGATGCTCGGCGGGATGCCCGATTTCTTCAGCGGCGAAACGCTGGTTCTGGACTTTTCCGCCCTGCCCGCGACGCCCGACCGGATCGACTGGACCGGCCTCCTGAGCCTGCTGCGGCGATACCAGACCCAGCCCGTGGCAGTACGCCACCTGCCCGAGCATCTGGTAGCGGGCGCCCGCCAGGCCGGCCTTGCCATCCTCGGAGCCGACGCCATCCGCCCCGGGCCAGCCCGCCCGGTGCCGGAACCGGCACCCGCTCCGGCTGCCCCGGCGCCGACTTCCGCGCCAGCCGAACCGGGCGCGGCGCCCACCATCTTTGTCGATCGCCCCTTGCGATCCGGCCAGCAGGTCTACGCACGCGATGCCGACCTGATCCTGCTGGGTGGCGTGAGCCATGGCGCCGAGGTGATCGCCGACGGCAGCATCCATTGCTACGGACCGTTGCGGGGGCGCGCCCTGGCCGGCGCCCGGGGCGACGAGACGGCACGCGTCATCAGCTCGAACTTCGGCCCGGAGCTGGTCTCGATCGCGGGTGTCTATCGCACCTTCGAGCGAGGCATCCCCGAGGCCGTGGCCGGCAAGGCGGCCCAGGTCCGCCTGCGCGAGACCGCGGGCAAGCAGGAACTCAACTTGGAAGCACTCTCGCTGGATTGATCCGGCGCCAACGATTCAACAGGACAGAAAGAGGTCATCGTGGAAGTCATCGTCGTAACATCGGGCAAGGGTGGGGTCGGAAAGACCACCACGAGCGCCGCGTTTTCATCCGGCCTGGCGCTGCGCGGCTTCAAGACTGCCGTCATCGATTTCGACGTCGGCCTGCGCAACCTCGACCTGATCATGGGCTGCGAGCGGCGCGTGGTCTACGACCTCGTCAACGTGATCAACAGCGAAGCCAAGCTGACCCAGGCGCTCATCAAGGACAAGAACTGCGAGAACCTCTACATCCTCCCGGCCTCGCAGACCCGCGACAAGGACGCGCTCACCGAGGATGGCGTGGAGAATGTGCTCAAGGATCTCGAGCACATGGGCTACGACTACGTGGTGTGTGACTCCCCCGCCGGCATCGAGCGCGGCGCCGTGCTGGCACTGACCTTCGCCGACCAGGCGCTGGTGGTATCGAACCCCGAGGTCTCCTCGGTGCGCGATTCGGATCGCATTCTCGGCATCCTGCAGTCCAAATCCCGCCGCGCCCAGGAAGGTCGCGATCCGGTCAAGGAGCATCTGCTGGTCACCCGCTACTCGCCCAAGCGCGTCGAGGACGGCGAGATGCTCTCCTACAAGGACATCCAGGAGCTGCTCCGGGTGCCGCTGATCGGCGTCATTCCCGAGTCCGAGAACGTTCTTCACGCGTCCAACCAGGGCACGCCCGCCATCCACCTCAAGGGAACGGACGTGGCCGAGGCCTATTCCGACGTCGTGGCCCGCTTCCTTGGCGAGGAACTGCCCCTGCGCTTCGTCGACTACGAGAAGCCCGGCCTGCTGAAGCGGATATTCGGAGGCAAGTAAGCGACATGTCCCTCCTTTCCTATCTGTTCGGCGAGAAGAAGAAGACTGCCTCGATCGCCAAGGAACGGCTGCAGCTGATCATCGCCCGCGAGCACATGGGCGGCGAGAGTGGCCCCGACTTCCTGCCCGACCTCCAGCGCGACCTGATCGAAGTCATCTCCAAATACGTCAAGGTCAATCCGGACGACATCAAGGTCCAGCTCGAAAAGCAGGACAACTACGAGGTACTCGAGGTCAACATCGTCCTGCCCGAGCAGGGCCGCTGACCCGTTCCGACCCATGCCCGGATGGTGAAACTGGTAGACACAAGGGACTTAAAATCCCTCGCCGAAAGGTATGCGGGTTCGATCCCCGCTCCGGGCACCATGAAGCGTTTCACCAAGTCCAACAAAGCCCTAAAAGCCCTGCCGTTACTGGCTTTTAGGTGTGACGTTCGTCCCGCACCGTCTCATGAGATCCTTGCAAATCTACCCGCATTGCGGGTAGTTTTTGCGGGTAGTTACCGCATCGCCTGGGGGCGCATGCCGAATCTACCCACAGGAGGGTCACATGCTCACCGACAAAGAGATTCAAGCCGCCAAGCCGCGGGACAAGCTCTACCGGCTTTCCGACGGCATGGGCCTGTGCCTGGAGGTATCGCCCTCGGGTGGCAAGCTGTGGCGCCTGCGCTACCGCCACAATGGCAAGGAGAAGATGCTTGCGCTGGGCCGCTACCCTGAGGTGCGCGGCCCGGAAGCCCGCAAACGGGCTGGCGAGGCGCGGCAGGCGGTTCAGGAAGGCCGCGACCCGTCCGCCGAGAAGCGAGTCGAAAAGGAGCGGCGGCGCATCGCTGCCGATGAGAGTTTCGAGGCCGTCGCGCGCACCTGGATGGCCAAGGTGACGTCGCAGCTCGCGGACAGCACCAAGAGCAAGCACAAGGCCTATCTGGAGGCCAACGTCTTCCCGTGGATCGGCTCGCGGCCCATCGCCGAGCTGACGGCCACGGACATGATTGCCATCCTGCGACGAATCGAAGGCCGCGGCGCCTTGGACATCGCCAAGCGGGCGCACAACCTGTGCGGGCGTATCTTCCGCTATGGCGTCGCCCACGGGCTGTGCGAACGGGACCCGACACGGGACATCGAGCTGCGCGACGTCCTGCCCCCACCCAACGTGCGGCACCACGCCAGCATCACCGACCCCAAAGAGGTTGGCGGCCTGATGCGCGCAATCGACGGCTTTACCGGGGCGATGACGACACGCTGCGCCCTGAAGCTGGCACCGCTGGTCTTCGTCCGCCCTGGCGAGCTACGTCACGCGGAATGGTCCGAATTCAATCTGGACGCCGGCGAGTGGCGCATCCCGGCAGCCAAGATGAAAATGCGCGAGCAACACATCGTGCCGCTCTCCCAGCAAGCCATCGCGATTCTGAGCGAACTGCGCCCCCTCACCGGGCGCGGCCGCTACCTGTTCCCGAGCGAACGCACCGGAGCGCGGCCGATGAGCGAGAACACCGTCAATGCCGCGCTCCGTCGCATGGGCTATTCCAAGGACGAGATGACCGGCCACGGCTTCCGCTCGACCGCATCCACCCTGCTGCACGAACTCGGCTTTCCGCACGCCGTCATCGAACGCCAGTTGGCCCACGCCGAGCGCAACAAGGTGAGCGCCGCCTACAACTTCGCCGAGTACCTGCCCGAGCGCCGCAGCATGATGCAGCAGTGGTCCGACCACCTCGACCTGCTCAAGAAGAAATCCGACGACTCGCCCGCGCAGGAAGCCGCATGAGCGCCGATGCACGCATTGGACCCACCCCATGAACGACACGAACAAAGACCCCTACGCGCATATCCTCGCGCCGAAGCTTCCCGCGCCAGACTGGAATCAGTGGAAGCTCAAAAGGCGAGTCACCCTGTCCGAAGCTGCCGCGTTGGCCTGCGACATCGACCCCGCCTGTCT